>JAGQMX010000096.1 GCA_020428425.1 Candidatus Saccharimonadota bacterium
AAATGGAGGTTCGATTCCTTCGTGAAGCTTTCCTATGATGCGAAATTGTGTAGGAGCCACAACTTGTCTAATTTGTTGGACTAGACTGCAAATCCTGAGCTCCCAGGCGCAATTCCTGGGCTACTTGAGTTAAAAGGGTAGTGGTGTAAATAGTAACACACAGAATCTACATTAAGATAAGTAGAGGCAGGATACTCCTATATTTCGTTTCGCATCTAGGTTTCTATGGTAGTATGGTGTAGTGGTAACATATCGGACTGTCCATCTGATGCCCAGGGTTCGATCCCCTGTACTGCCTTTTTTAAGCGACATAGTTAATAGGAATAGCGCCAGGCTCATAATATGTCGCTCTTATTCGCGTTAGTTTAATTGTAGAACACTGGTCTTATTTTAGCCAGAAGAGGTTGTTCGTTACAACCACGTGAAATGTAAAATCCTGGAAGGACCACCAGGTTGACTCTTAGGAATAGACTAAGCATGTTAAATCGTATAGCTTGATTGGTCCACAAGCCGACTGATAGGAAAGACTATCTCGGAAGAGTGATCGACTTTCGAAGTTATAATCAGTATTGATCAACTGATGACCACCGGGAAAGGCCGGCCAGTCGGTGTAGTGTTATCGGTTAGTCGCTTTAGTACAATGGTAGTATAATAGGGTGTGGTCCTGTTGATCTGGGTTCGATCCCCAGAAGCGACTCGCGAGGAGGCGGTTCGATTCCGCCCACTGACTTGGCTTCGCTGGTGTAATGGCAGCACGGTGGGTTCTGACAATAATTCGCAATTCATTGCAAATGATAAGAATGTCCCGCAAATGGAGGTTCGATTCCTTCGTGAAGCTTCACTTTTAAGAAGTGTGTCAAAATAGCGTTTAGAAGCGTTTTTAAAGCTTATAGTAGATTTTGTAGGGGCGGTAGCTTAGTGAAAACTAAACTTATTCTGGCAGCTTAATAGAAAGCTATAAGAATAATTACGGCAACTATCCAATAGGTAAAGCGCAAAACTTTTAATTTTGAGATCGTCGGTTCAACTCCGGCCCGCCCCCCAGGCACGTTAGTTTAATGTAAAACACCAGTAATACCTTTGGTTAAGTTGGAGTTGGTCACTCACAATGGCCACGTGCCCTTGGTTACGAAAGTAACTGCAATTAGGAAATCTCACAGCAATTTAAAAATTAGTGTCCAGATTGGTAAGACAATCCAAAAAATCCCAAGGTAAACAACAGCCTTGGTATCACAAAACCGAAAATGTTGGATTTCCGGAAGCCCGGTTGGTGTAATGGTTAACACATCAGTCTTACTCACTGAAAATGGCAGTTCAATTCTGCCACCGGGTTTAGGATATAAGTATATTTTTACACGTCTATAAATAGATGGATTCAAAATATACTAGTATCCACAATATTTCAAAAAATGAATTACAAAATTTGTTTAATGATTGTACGACATATAATGCAATTTTTGACCGATTGGGAGTTGATTGTAAAGGAAATTCGTATGCTATAAAGATTTTAAAGAAAAAAGCATCTGATTTGTCCATTGATACAACAATGTTTCAGAAAAGGCAAGGCAAAACAAATTCAATCTGGATTATCAATCGATGTGACTTACAAGAATTATTAGATACGTCTAGCACGTTTAAAGAAGTCTTAAGCAAATTGGGATATACTCATAATCGATATTATGCTTTCTTAAAAAAAAGAATTGAAGACGATATGTTAGATCTAACAAAGTTTAATGTTAATTTCGAAACCTTTAAAAGTGTTAATAATCCTCGTACAAAAGTGAAACGTACATTGAAAGAACGTATGACAACTAATTCGAAGTGTTCTTTAAAAACTTTGAAAAAAGATATTATCTCTGAGAAGTTAATAGATTACAAATGTATTATGTGTAATTTAAGTGATACTTGGATGAATAAGAAACTATCTTTACATTTGGATCATATAAACGGCGACAATACTGACAATAGATTAGAAAATTTGAGATTTTTATGTCCTAATTGTCA
>JAGQMX010000097.1 GCA_020428425.1 Candidatus Saccharimonadota bacterium
ACGGGGGTTCTGAAAGTGAGGGTTGACGTAGTGCCTACTATTGTATTCACAAGTTGCATTGTCATATTACCGTCAGATTTTCGAACAGAAACTACATAATCTTTATCAGTTTCCATCTCGACTTCATTTTCCAAGACGATAGAAATTATACTTCCTGCACTCTGATTTACTGATTTTATATATCCTGATCCTAAACCAACTAAAATAACATCGTGATTAAATTTGATTCGATCACCTCTGGTCATAACCATACTTTCAAAATCCATATTAAAAGTATGAAGTTCGGGGCGAAGTCGTAGTGTTGCTAAATGTTGTCTAGCATGTTTATAAGCTGCTGATGAATTTGTAATACCTGGAAGCTCAAGTCTTGAAAAATTGGTAGCGTTATTACCATCGTAACCATCATCGTACACAATTATCTCATCTTGTATATAACCCGCAGCTTCGTTAATGAATTGAACTTTGAAAGCGTGTGGAATTTCAGAAAATATTTTCTGGACGGAGTAGCCCCATGAGTTGTGAGGTGTTACAACCTGTGTGATTAACGGTTTGTAAGTGTCAATGACAATTGAAAATTTACCGTCCAATATTGTAGGGCTTGCTCGACCGGCGGCACATACTTCACGCGCAAGATCTTCTATACTGATTTCAACATCGACAACACTATTATACGTATAACCTTCTGCTTCGCAGAAAATATGCCATTCTTTTAAAGCTTCTAAATCAATTTTAGAATCTATTAGAGGTTTTGCGTTAGGTTCACCTTGCCAGACGAAGCGTAATATTGAAGCTGGGTTATTAGTAATTCGTTTTATCCAGGTATCTGTATCAATATCATAATCCAGAATTTTTTGTTTCCCTAAACCATTGAAACGATCTATCACACCATTCAGTTGGTCTGTACCAAGCATTTTAATTGCTGAAAGATTGACGCCGTTTTTACGTACAGGCGCGGTATTTTTTATCGAAACCAGTTGTACCCATACTATATTACCAACCTGATTTATTTCTGAATAACCACCGTTATAACCAGAAGTTCTATTAACTCTTACCTCATATGTACCATTTGAAACGTTGACTATATGCGAACGAGAAAAACTGCTCGTTTTTTCCTCTGTTACACTATATGTAGCTTTAATCCAACTACCACTACCAACTTCTCTATATTCAATTTCATATCTAGTGTTGAAAGGTTGTCTTTTTCCTTTATCATCAATAAGATATGAACCGGCAGGCCAATTAATAACAACTGTAAAACTATCTATATCAGGTGGTGTGGTACGTTCTACAGTTGTTGTAGGTGCGTCAACAGTATCAAGAGTTATGTTCAAAACTTCGGTAGAAAAATCTTTGTTATAATTAGATAAAATCTGTGTACTATTTCCATCTAAAACATGCTGAATACTAACATCATTGAAATTATCTAAAGGTGTCTCTCCGAGTTTTAACTCATCAAGTTCTAATTCACCATAACCCCATAAAAAAAGCTGCCTGACATAGTTATTTTGTCCAAAAGCTTCAACTACATTCTCGGCAGCTAAAGGCGGTACAAATCTATGAATACCTAAGATGGTAGGAATTGTTCCAAATGGATTTGCAACATTCCTAGCACCTTGAATGAAATATGTAGGACTGCTTTGGGTATTTGTTGTACCCAATCCCTGCCCTGTATTAAGTTTCTGCTTGGGTGGTGGAGCAAGAGCTGCTAAAGCAAGATTTCCAACGGCTGTCAAAAGACCCCCGACAATAGCTGTTGTACTTGCGAAAGTAGCTGCCGCAGTACCTCCAGCTGCTGTTGCAGCGGCAGCTGTAGTACCTAAATAACTTCCAGCAATTATCGGTGCATAATAAGCGGCAGCAAATACAATAGCGATAGATGCAATGATCCTACCTGCTTTACCGCTTGGACTGATGATGATGTCGATATGCGTACCGGCTTTAGGTCTAATGCAATGCCAATATTTAGGATCAGTATCATACCCATTAATATAAACTCTGGTAGTACAATCAATCTCACTATAAGGAACCAAGTAAAGGATCATTTGATCAATTGTCATTCCTTCGAAAAAATCCATCATAACACGAGCATCGCTAAAAGGTCGTGGAGATGCACTGACTTGAATTAAGCCAGATTTTTGAACCTGTAAAAGCTGACTAGATTGTTTTTCCATTCCGAATCAGTATATCTTTCAATTGTACTTGTTTGATCTTTATTAATATTTAGCATTCGACTATTGTTGATAACAAGAGCTACATGTTGAGGTAACAAACCTTCTCTAAATAATATCACATCATGAGGTTGCGCTCTACTAACTTTGATGAAATTCTTATCAGCTTCTCTTCGTAATATTTTGCATGTATTTTTAGAGACTGCTTTTTCATATTCATTATGATAATCGGGAAGTATTATTTTCAGTTCGTATTCATAAAAAAGACGTATTAATCCCCAACAATTGACACCATTCCAGCTAACCCCTTTTTCAGCCCAAGGCAACCCTACATATTTATTATAATCTATCATTGTAATCCGGGAAAATCTGTTGGTGTAATAAGACCGCCAAAAGGTTCATCACTCAAACGTTCTACTGTAAGCTCACCTTCAATAACAAATGCGTCCCATGTAACATTAATAAGTTCAAAATCAGTAATCTGACGTAATGAAACGTTAACATTACTGGACATAACTATGTTCAAACTTACTTTAGGTGGTGTATTTATAGATCTTATAGCCTGTATGATTTCTCTAGCTATGTTGTCTATTTTGATACGGACGGTAGGGAAAACATTTTCGTCCTCATTATCAAGTATTACTTCCATCGGTAATTGAGTATATTCCAAACCGTTGCTGATGACACCTTTGGAACCACTACTTAAAGTTTCATATGGATCAGGAGTTAAACGTATTGGTTCGTCAAGATCATCATGATCGAAAGTTAATAGCATGATAATTGCTTGATCAGTTTCCCTAGCATAAATTGCACTTCGAACGTCTTGAGTCACACTTCTACTCATGGAAGTATCTCCATTTCCACAGATGCTTCAAAATACTCCTGACTTAATCTCGTATAAACAGGAGCTGCTGTAAATCTGGCGCTTACTAAACTTTCAGTTCTGGGATCTGTAAAATCAAAAGCAATTGCATCATTACTTAAAAAAAATGAATCTAAAATTGCTACCTGAGCTTTATTCAAAAAAAAAGTAAAACTTCTTTTTCGAATTCCGTCAGTGAAACGACGACGAACTTTACCTGCCCCGGCATCCATAGCTGTACGAATTACACGATCTGGTGGTGTTTCACTATCATTTTTAATTAATGATCCTGGTAAACTTGAAGGAAAAGT
>JAGQMX010000011.1:0-16804 GCA_020428425.1 Candidatus Saccharimonadota bacterium
GGGTGGTGTATGTCATTGCACTATAACTTCCAGTCAAGTTACGGTGGACTCACTCGAAGATGATTCATCTTTGCCGGCAGATACATCTTTTGAATTTAGAGTTCAGGCTTACGATTCAAACGAGCAGTCTGATTGGTCGGATATGTTGACTGTATCAACTTTAGAAATCCAGACTTACTACATATCTGATTGTGCCGAGCTTCAAGGCATCGCCATTAACCCCTTTACGTTTGAACCAGGTGATACTACAGGTAACTATATATTAGAAAACGATATAGATTGCACGGAATCGGCTACTTGGACATGGGAAGGCATGATTCCTACTAGTATAGCGCTTGAACCAGTTGGATTTGTTGGTATTTCTGACTTAATGACTGGTGATCCATTCACCGGCTCTTTAGATGGGCAAGGATTTACGATTAGTAATCTCTATCAGAATTCACAACTAATGCCTTTGGTCGGTATTTTTAGTGAAACTAGTGGTGCTACAATTCAGGACCTTAATATAGATAGCAGTGATATGACGGGAACGCTTTCAGGGGGTGCCGATAGCGCCGGATCAGGTTTAATTGCTCAAGCTACCAACACAACTATTCAGAATGTGCATATTACTAATTTAAGTCTCTCGGCTCCTAATTTTTCTAGTGTTGCTGGAATGGTTGCCATGGCTCAGAACATCACTATTGAGGGTAGTTCAGTTGAAGGTAACATCGATATTTTTACACCGGAAACTGTAGATTCGCTAGGAAAATTCGATAGTCCACAAGGTATCGAAACAGACTTCAGTGGTAATGTTTATGTAGCTGATACTTATAACTACCGAATTCAGCAACTTAATCAAACTGATGAACCGGTGGCTGATTTTGGTTCACAGGGAAGCAGCGATGGACAGTTTGATGGAGTTAGAGATATTGCAATTGACACCGACGGTATGAGATATGTAGTGGATAGTTCTAATTACCGTGTCCAGAAATTCGATTCAGATAACCAATATATTTCGCAATGGGGATCATATGGTACTGGTGATGGCCAGTTTAATTGTGCGCAAGGAATTGCCGTAGATAGTACACACGTTTATGTTTCGGATACTTGCAATAATAATATCCAAAAGTTTACAAAAAATGGTGTTTTTGTCTCAAAGTGGGGATCATACGGTTCTGGAGATGGCCAGTTTTCGACACCATATGGCATAGAAGTCAATTCAGAGGGCGATATACTGGTAGCTGATAGCGATAACCAACGAGTACAAAAGTTTGATAGTGATGGGCAATATATATCTCAGTTTGGATCGCAAGGATCTGGAGATGGCCAGTTTAATTATTTACGTGATCTGGCAGTGGATAGTTCCGATAACATTTATGTAGTCGATAGAGATAATTACCGTGTCCAAAAATTTTCTAGTAACGGTACCTATGTTTCGCAGTGGGGGTCATATGGAACGGATCCTGGACAATTTCAAAATCCATATGGTATAGCTGTTGATCAAAGTAATAATATTTACGTTGTAGATAGAGACGATAATAATATTAAGAAATTTGATAGTTCTGGTAGCTACATAGCAACTATCGGTGAATATGGTAATTCAGCCCCTTATGAACCAGGAGGTATTTATGTTGGAGGCCTTGCCACTTATGCAGATGGATCAATTAGCAAATCTTATACCGATATCGATATAGTGGCTGATGCTCATACTTCTCATAACAGTGTTATTGTAAGTAATTTTGTTGGATATGGTTTATTAGATATTGATAATTCTTATTCACTAGGATCAACTAATATTGATGGCCAACAGAACGATCAAGCATTTTTTATCGCAAGTGGAATGGTATCTCAACTTCTTGGAGGTTCAATTTCAAACTCATATTCTAGTTCTTCAATCTCTATAACAAACACAAATTCACCGATGTCGATCGTTGGTGGTTTAGTGAGTGTACTTGCTCCAGCAGAGAATAATATTGATGTAAATCACTCATTTAGCATCGGAAGTATATCCGGTCCTCAGGGTGGTATGGTGCCACCAGGAGCAATGTTCGGAGCAGTCGGTGTTAGTTCAGAACAGGGGGCTTCACAAGCTACGATTACTAATGATTACTTCGATCAGACTTCCAGTGGCCTAGAAAGTTGTGTAGGAGCATTTATGGATTTTCAAACATTTCAGCCAGTATCGGAACCTAGTGGAATTACTTGTACAGCTGTAAATACCGACGGTAATGATTCAGATTATTTTAATAACAATTCTAGCAATTCACCGCTAGATGTATGGGATTTTAGTACAATATGGAAAACTAATACAAGTATCCCTCCTACTTTCCTCGGGGATGTACCATCGGAGCCTACTATACCCGGCGTACCACGTAGTCTTGCACTATCTGGAGTTACAGGAACTTCTATAGATGTTGACTGGCAATCGCCGAGTTCATCGGGGAACAGTGCCATCACCGACTATATCGTGCAGTATAAACAGAGCTCTAGTGGTACATGGCAAACGTGGTCTGATGGTGTTGGTACCGGAGTTAGTACAACAATTACCGGTTTGGCGAATGGTACTAGCTATGATGTGCGGGTTGCAGCAGTGAATGCTATAGGCCAGGGTAGCTATACTTCTCCAGAAACTGAAAGTACGCTAGATGTACCTACTGCTCCACAAAATCTACAAGCATACGCTACCGATGCAACTACTGCTCAGCTTGAATGGGAGGCCCCTGTCAGTAATGGTGGATCGGTTATTACCGATTATGTAATTCAATATAAACTAAGTTCCAGCAGTACTTGGCAAACATATAGTGATGGAGTAAATACTGATCTTTCAACTTCTATTTCGGGACTAACAACCGATACTCTATATGATTTTAGAGTACGTGCTGTTAATGCTATCGGCCAGGGTGAGTGGGGTATATTAGAAGATATTGAGATAGCATATAGTCTACCGTCGGCTCCTAGAAACTTACAAGCTGAAGCATATATGTTTGAGCTAGTTCCAGATAGTGATTTAGGGTTTGCTCTACCGGAACTACAGTGGGATGTACCATTAATTGGCCAACCTATAGATGATTATGTACTCGAATATCGGAAGCAGGGTGGTCAATCTTGGACAGAGTTGGTGGACGGTGAATCTTCAAATACTTCACATTCTGTAGACTTTGGTCTAAATGTTGATGATCTTCCAAGCGACCAGGCAATGCAGGACATTGTTGAGGATATTGTCACCGGCCAGATATATGAATTTAGAGTCGCAGGGATTAATAGCCTAGGCCAGGGTGAATTTACTGATCCTCTTGAATTTAGACTTGGCGAAACTGCAACTGATTGTCAGGTTTTACATGACAGACTAGAAGTAAAACTGGATGAACAATGGGCGATACAGGAAGGCGGCTATTTTGTATTACTTCAAGACATAGACTGTAGCGGTACGGTTAACTGGAACGACGGTGCTGGTTGGGGTCCAATCGGCTATCCAGAAGAACCATATATTGGTGATTTTGATGGAAATGGATATCGTATATTTGGTTTACATATTGATGCTGGATATTTCAACTCGACCTATGCGAATTATCAGGATAAGTCGGGCATGTTTGGTGCTATAGAGTATGCCACAATAAATAACCTTGAATTGGAAGGAACTTTAAGGAACGGTTCAGGCGGTTTATTGGCTGGAGTTTTGAGTAGTGGTTCAACGATAGAAAATGTCATAATAGACACTACGCTTCATGCTACTAATACTGCAAATGAAGAAACTTATTCTGGAGCAATTGCCGGGTTTGCAGAAGCTATTGATGATCCAATTAATATATCTTCGGTTAGCGCAATTGTGAATACGGAAGATAGCTACTCTATTATTGGTGGTTTAATAGGTGCAGTAATTAGTGATGATGATTACGCCAAAGTTATCATAGATGATGTTTCTGTCGATGGTGATATAAGTGGTTTGAATGCAAGTGGTGGAATAGTTGGTATGGTAGGTGATGGTTCATCATTGGCGTCTCAATTAGAAATTTTAGATCTTTCAAATGCACATACTGCGCTGGATATCGACTCAAATTGTGAGTTAGGCGCCGGAGGGTTAGTTGGCTTAGTTGGTCTTGATTTAATAGTGAACCTATCTAATTCCTCAACCGATAGTGCAATTGCCTGTGATCAAACAAATTTTGAGGGAAAATTTTATAGTGGACCACAAGATGTTGTAGTTGCTCCAAATGGTGACGTCTATGCTAGCGATTATAACGGTAGAGTCCAACAATTTGATAGTAACGGAGTATATATTAGAGACTGGCCAGAGGTTATTTCAGGAAAAATGACTGTTGATGATCAGAATAATCTATATATTTCAAGCAATGGAAAAGTCACAAAATACTCTTCAAGTGGCACCGAATTGATGCAATTTGGCTCAAACGGAAGTGGCGATGGCCAGTTTGCCATTCTAGCCGATATAGAATTGGATAGCCTAGGAAATATCTATACACTAGAAGATTCTTATCAGCGCCGGGTCCAAAAATTTGATTCTTCCGGCAATTTCATTACCAAATGGGGCTCAAGCGGTAGCGGCGATGGCCAGTTTGGTTATACCCTAAATATGGCTATAGATTCCAATGATAATATTTATGTGTCGGAATCTAGCAATCATAGAGTCCAAAAATTTGATTCCTCGGGAAACTTCATTACCAAATGGGGATCATATGGAACTGGAAATGACCAGCTGCAGTTCCCAAGTAGTATTGCAGTAGATTCTTCTAATAATGTCTATGTATATAACTCAGGTACAGTTAAGAAATTTGATTCTGCTGGGAACTTCATTACCAAGTGGGGTTCCAGTGGCAGTGGTGATGGTCAGTTTGCAACGAGTGGAACTAAATCACTTGGTATTAATCTACAAACTAACAATGTCTACGTAAGTGATTCTTGGAACTATAGAGTGCAGCAGTTTAGCGATACTGGTCAGTATATTGCTCAATGGGGTAGTAAAGATGATGTAACTGGTCATAGCTATGCGGAGCCCAGTGCTGGTGGCATCATCGGTAGAGCAATACCAAGCAAGATAAATGGGACGAATTTAACCACAACAGGATCTATAGAGTTAAAGGCTGCTGATGCTGAGGGTAATACTACCTTTGGCGGTGGAATAATTGGTTTAGCAGAGAGCAACTTTAGCTTTACTGGTACTGATGTAGGTGAGTTAGTAGAGAATGACGGTGTACATTTAGATAATGTTAGTTCGTCTATGGATATAGCAAACAATAAACTTGATGTACCGGGTGCTGTAGGAGGATTGGCTGGCTATGCAGGACTAATTTACATAGAGGATTCAGACGCTAGTGGCGGGGTAGATTTAAATACTCCAGGCGATCAGCTAGATGGTGGAGGCACAATAGCAGCCGGCGGCTTAGTTGGCATGAGTTTAGCAGTAAAAATTGATAATTCCCAGGCTACGGGTGAGGTTACAGCACTGTACCCAGAACTGTCTACTGCACAAGTTGGCGGCCTGGTTGGTGCGGTTAACGGCTACGCTGATATTTCTGGATCATCTAGTACTGGTACTGTCAGCAGCACAAGAGATATTGAGGAATGTGTACTTGAACCTGGTTGTTTTAGTTATTCATCAGCTGTAGCTGGAGGGCTAATTGGAATATTAAACATTAATGCCGATCAGCTATCTGAACCGAGAATTAGTAATTCATTCTCTAATAATTCAGTTTCTGTCACTGGACCAATGGCCTTTTCGATATATGGTTCCGGACAGGGAGGCTTAGTTGGAACTACTCTAGCTTCTAAGCACCTATTGCTAGAAGATGTTCATTCGGGTAGTGATGTTAACATCAGTATTCTAGGTGGCTCGATAGCTGGCGGACTTATGGGGTCAATTTATACTAATAGCCAAGATCCAGGACCCATTGTGGAATTAAACAGAGTTTATGCTACTGGTGATATACAAAATCAGAATTCTTCGGATGTCCCAATACTTTTAGCTGGTGGTCTTGTTGGTTTGGGTGGTGGCAATATGACTATTGACCAATCTTATGCTACTGGTGATAGTACTGGTCTAAGGTCTGGCGGCCTAGCTGGTTCGCTGTTTGGAGCTCAAGTTGATAATACTTATGCAACTGGTGAAGTAGTGCAGGCTGAACTAGATGAAGCGGATTTAGAATCATTAAACCCCAATACTACATTGAGTTTTGGGGTTGGTGCTGGTGGTCTTGTAGGTCAATCTACTGGTGTTAATATTTCAAATAGCTATGCAACAGGTTCAGTTACCGGTAATAATGCGGAGGTTGATCTAAGTGGTTTACCGCAAGGTTATCCTCAGGACTTTTTAGATATTTTAGAGAAATCAAATATCGGTGGTCTTGTTGGCACCCAACAAGTATATAGTGAATTTGAAGGGATCCCGGACGGAGGTGTAATAGAAAATTCATTTAGCTCGAGCCAAATTATAGGTACTCCTGAAATGCTTACTGGCGGCCTGGTTGGTTCAAGTATTGTTCTATCAAGGTCAGAAGAACAAAACTTTAATCCAATTGCCAATTCTTATTATGATAGTACTGTCACTAATGTTGACACATGTGGTTTTGGTGTATTTATGCCTTTTGATGACAATGGCCCAATTGGATCATCTATTCCGCTAAATTTTGATTCAGAATGTACTCCAGTTAACATCAATAATTCTCAGCCTAAATACTTCAAGAATAATTCTAGTAACCCACCTCTAGATCAATGGAATTTCAGTACAATTTGGAAAACCACTTGCTCATACCCTTCTTTTGTAGCTCAGACCAGCTGTGGGGGTCCAACACCTACTCCAACACCCACTCCAACACCCACTCCAACACCCACTCCAACACCCACTCCAACACCCACTCCAACACCCACTCCATCCAATTCTTCTTCGACTATTGTTACCGACACTACTGATACGACGAATCTTGAAGATATTCCATTTATTGATAACTCTAATCCTGGTTCAGCTGTTGTCCCACCGCTAGATAGAGTTGGCTCGCAGAACTTTACTCTTGGTGCTAGGTTATTGAATGTTATTCGGGGCATTTGGCATGACTCTACGAGATCAGTATCACTACGTTGGATATTACTATTAATATTGTTTATCCTCTCCTTATTTTATGCATACCGTGCTTACAAAGAATACCTTCAACGTAAAACATTGCAGTCTTTAGTAACGAAGTACCAGACTGTTCAGAAATCTGCCCACAACTTCATCAGTTTAGCAATTCACTATTTAAACACCCCGATAGCAATCATGGGTGGAGCTATTGAGATGATGACCCCTGCTAATAATGCTCCGATTTGGGCTGCATCAACGTTGAAAGGGAAGCTGGCTCACTTTAAAGATACTGCTCAAGTATTGGGCCAACAAGTTGAGGAGGGAAATGAACCAATAAAATCTCTACCAACCAGTGCAAAGGTATCGATAAAGACAAGTCTAAGAAATCCCTACATATCTGGGCCAATTGGTTTGGTTGTTGTAGTTTGGATTGTTATCATCTTTGCCATTTTGATAACTCCTGCTCTACGTAAGGATTGGGTATTTGTTGGATTACAAGTACTGGTATTAGCTTTGCTAGTTGGCTTGATATATTTCTTCGATCACTATAGGCAGATACAAAAAGCTATCATGGATCAGCTACAACAAAATTTAGTTGCTGAAAAACAATTCTTACAGAATCGTAACGATTTCATGATGAAGTCTTCCAAGCTTCTTAAAGAAGATCATGAAACTCTACAAATATCTAGTAACAACCTGCCAGATTCAAAACCGACTAAATTATTTAGGAACGGACTAGGGATGCTCGGTGGGTTAATTGCAAGCGTAGATAAAGTTTCTAAGTTCAGTAATCTTTCTAAAGATGCACCGGTAATCAATTTACAAGAATACATAACAACTAATCTTAAGCCAGAGCTTAGAAAATTGGCTGAAGAGAAAAAAGTTAAACTTGACTACGATCTTCCAGAAAGACTAGATACAAAGATTCAACCTGAAGAAGCTTACCAACTACTAAGCTCTGTTATTACAAACGCCATTATGTTTAGTCAACCTGGATCTTCGGTATCGATAGTAGGCAAACAAACTATGAAACATGTGTCATTAACCATTAAAGATAGAGGTGAAGGTATGACTACAGAAACAGTCAATCACTTATTTGAACCATTCTCTCGCGGTACTGCTACTGAACAATTAAATCATGAAGGACTAGGACTTAATTTACATACCGATAAGGTAATTCTAGATAAGCTAAATGGAAAAATAGATGTTCAAAGTAGTGCATCTGGAATAGGCAAAGGCACGACTGTAACGATGCAACTAAAACGAGCAAATAAAGCCAAAGAAATTGCGCCGGTGCTAATAACGCCGCAATAAAAGTTAATTGCAATTGCGAATAGCCAGATATCATTAATTAACATACGCCAGGCCTTCGTACCTTCCTAAAACCAGTTAGATTAGTAGTGCAGCAATTGCACTATGGTAAAAATTGTGGTATTATAATCTAATGAAAAGTTATCCTAGTTATCTTGTTCATGCTTCGGAGGCGTTGCTAGAAAATGAGGCTTCATCGACGTCTAGTTTGATTGGAGTTGAACATTTTAGAGCAATAGCAGTACTAAGTGAGATAGCAAAAGCAAATTCAACCATCGCATTTAATTGCTTAACTGGTTCGGATCTAAATTGGTACGATCAGTTTAGCTTTTTGAATTTAGAACCAACAGAAATCGCTGAACATTCTAGAATTCGTAGTGAATTTTCATCAGATGGGGATCATCTACATCCTATGATTGGTTCACGCTACATATTGAATGACTTACTAAATCATAATCATGAGGTAGTGCAGAAAACCAGTGGGTTACATAGCAGAAGCGCTGCTAATGTAATAGGTCATTTAGCGCACATACTAAGCAATGCTGAAATTTTATCCTTGGGTCCTCATGGGGAATAACATATACACCAAGCAATAGTAGATATTAATTTTAGTATATATAAACATTCTAGTTTTAGCCTTGTGCTTGATGAGCTTTCTAGGTGGCAGTCACAATTTCATTCATCTTCTATGCTATAATCTTGCTTAAGCATGAGCATCGTAAAATCAATACATAGAACTATTTTATTTATACTAATTTTGTTTTTTGCAATGCTGTCTATAGTTACACCTGTAATGGCTGAAGGTGGATATAATTGGACGGAGCAAACCAATCCAGGCTCTAGGAACTATGCCCCTATTGCAGCAAGTCCCGATGGCAAAAAAATAGTTGCAGCTGTTGGATATGGTGCAGCTGGCTATATATACACTTCAACTGACTTCGGCGCCACATGGACAGAACGAACAGGAGCCGGTTCGCATGTCTGGAACTACGTAGCTACAAGTTCTGACGGCAATAAACTAGTGGCGGTAGTTGGGCCAAATGAAGGAGGCTATATCTACACGTCAACTGACTCCGGCGCTACATGGACGGAACGAACATCTGCAGGTTCACGAGCTTGGACCTCCGTTGCTTCAAGTTCTGACGGCACCAAGCTTGTAGCTACCGTATTAAGTGGCTATATCTACACGTCAACTGACTCCGGCGCTACATGGACGGAACGAACATCTGCAGGTTCACGAGCTTGGTACGTTATTACTTCAAGTTCCGATGGCAATAAGCTTGCGGTTAACGTACATGGCGGCTATCTATATACTTCAACTGATTCCGGTGCAACATGGACAGAACAAACAGCTGCTGGTTCACGAACCTGGTTCGGCATTGATTCTAATGATAATGGTACCAAGATTGTAGCTACGGTATTAGGTGGAAATATTTACACTTCAACTGACTCCGGCGCTACCTGGAATGAGAAAGCGAGTGCAGGCGTTGGCTGGGGAATGCCAAGTTTAAGTGCAGACGGTAGTAAAATAGCTGTTGCTAAAACTTTTGCCCCATTTGGTAATGATTATATCTACACCTCAACTGACTCCGGAAATACATGGATTGAGCAAACTAGTGCAGGTTCCCGGGGGTGGGGGTCCATTGTCTTAAGTGACGATGGCAGTAGGCTAGCAGCTGTTGTATACGGAGGCTATATATACACAGCGTATAACCCCAATCTTGTTGAGACTCCAACGCCCACTACTTTCCCAAATGCCACCAATTCTGCAGCCGTCTCTTTGAGTGTACCAACCGGCACAACCCTTATATCTAGTAGTGCAGTAAGTCCTACATCTATAGCTAATGACGCTAATATGTCTTATCCTTTAGGTTTAGTAGACTTTAGTATGACAGTATCTACAGGTTCTACTCAAACTATAGAATTGACCTTTGTAACAGACCTTACACCAAGTGAAGTAACAGCTCGTAAGTATGACACTACCACTGAGGAGTTTACAGATGTACCTGGAGCTACTATTACTCATACTACACTTGATAGTAAACCAGCCCTACTTCTAACCTACCAAATAACTGATGGTGGATTACTGGATCAAGACAATACCGCCAACGGCACAATTGTAGATCCAGTTGGACTAGCTACAGTAAGCTCGACTACCACTTTACAGGGGGACCTCGCAGACACTGGTATAAACTCAGTGCTTATTAACTTACTTGCTACTACTATCCTTATTGCTAGTCTTGTTACTATTAGAAGATACAACACTACTAAATAATAAAACCTCTGCAAAAATAACAGAGGTAAAAGTGCTTATGGTAGCGGGGGCAGGACTCGAACCTGCGACCTTGTGGTTATGAGCCACACGAGCTGCCGCTGCTCTACCCCGCGTCATGGGTTTTTTGAGCTTTAGTTTTTGTTCAATCAATATATTACCAAACAGGGGTGGGTTAGTCAATGGTTCGGATTTGGTGCTATATGTTGAATTGAACTCGCACCTCTGTAAATATTTGCTCCTAAGGTGTAAAATAGAAGTAGGAGAATAAATAATTATGCCCAAACCAACCGTAAAACATACAGAGAGAATTCATAAAGCATTAATAGATGCTGGCCTATCGCCTATCGCCATGTTAAAAGCAGAGTCGCGTTATTTACCCCATGTTATTCATACAGATGAGAAGATTGGTGGAGTAGTTAACGGATGGTATGAAAATGGCTCTGCAATGTTGGTAGCTACAGACCGAAGGATAATATTCTTAGACAAAAAACCAATTTATACTACCAAAGAAGAGGTTACATATGATGTAGTTGCTGGCGTAAGGCTAGATATTGGTGGTGTATCTACAGTTTTAACATTGCACACTAGGATTAGAGATTTCAAGCTGAAATACGTAAATCCAGCCAGTGCAAAAAGATTTGTTAGATATATAGAGAAACAACAATTAGAAGTAGCTGGAGGTCGTAGACAACAACCAGTTGTATCCGTAGATAACAGAGAAGTACTTAATACACCAGTAGAAGCATTCCCATTTTTAACATATGAAGCAAAGTCTTTCCTAGATACAAATAGTATAGCCGTGTTATCGACTAAGGATAACAAAGGCAAAGTATCTGGAGCAGTTGTCTATTACATAGTAGATCAATTGGATAGGGTATATATTTTAACTAAAGAGGGAACGAATAAAGCTAAGAATATGACAAGGAATTCCCAAGTTGCACTAACTATTTTTGATCAGATAAATCTTAGAACTTTGCAGATCGATGGAATAGCCAGTATAGAGAAGGATCAAAAGACAATTGGCTATGTATTCAGTGAGATAACTAAACCTCGTCGTGATACCAAAACAGAGAGTGTCGCTCCAGTAGTGAATATAGATAAAGGAGATTTTATAGTTTTCAGAATTACTATTAAGGGTGGTGACTTTAGCGACTTCGGAGCTAATAAACTATCAAAAAGTACAATAAAAGAATCAAATTAATATCTGCTAATTAAAATAACTCCCCGAAGGGAGCTATCTTATTGCTTTAAGACTATATTAATCAATTAAGATTAATTTAGTATTACCAGCTACGTTGACGGAATGATCCGCCGCCGTTGTTTCCACCGCCACCACCGAAGTCTCGTCGAGGACGATCTTCTTTTGGTCGGGCTTCGTTAACTGTAACAGTTCGTCCACCAATTTCAGAGTTATGAGTAGCCTTTTCAGCTGCTTTTCCTTCTTCGTCGTTTTCGAACTCTACAAAGCCAAAGCCTTTGCTTCGGCCAGTGTCGCGGTCTTTGACTACTACAGCAGATGTTACTTTGCCGTATTCACCAAAAATTTGCGCTAGCTCTTCATCAGATGTAGAGAAAGGCAAACCGCCTACGAATAATTTGTACATTGTATATTGTTTCCTTCTAATTTACCGCTGGTCGACCTAACCTTAATCTTTGTCTTGCTATTCCGATTTCGATCTGCCCCGTGTGGTAAAACCGTTTGAAACATCTACTTCGTTGTCTGCTAAGAACAGATAAGAACCTGCTAAGCACAATTTAATCACTATTCGGCAATATTAGCAACCACTAGCTTGTTATATTAAATAAGCTAACAACGCATGTATAATTGGATATATGAATATGTTTAATAACTCCAAAGCGAGTACTGTAGACGAATACCTTGACCAAATACCAGAGGAACGAAAAGATATTATCAATTTTCTGCATAAGTTCATACAAGATACTGTTCCTGATCTAAAAGTTCATTTCGCATACAATATGCTTGGTTATGGTAAGTTCAAGTACCTTAGCTATAAGGGAGAAGAACTGGATTGGCCGATCATTGCACTAGCTAATCAGAAGAACTATGTCAGTGTTTATGTCTGTGGTGTAGACTCTGGGGAATATATTGCTGAGAGATTTAAAGACAAACTGGGCAAGGTTAGTGTTGGAAAAAGCTGTATTCGATTTAATAAACTGGAAAAGATAAATTTAGATGTGCTAAAGGAAGTGTTGCTTCTAGCTGAAAAACAGCCGGGCCTGGTAGGAGCAAACCAACACAAGAATAAGAAATAACAAGCGTCTACTCTGTTACTAAGCAACAAAACTACAAAAAAGTATATAAACATAAGAATCTTATTGACAAATAAGCAAAAGCATGTATAATTAGTACTGTTGAATGATCATGAAACAAACAACAAAAAAACTTTTGTCTATACATCTAATTCTTAGATATATGAATAGAAGAAATATAAACTAAAACAATAAAAAGGGTAACAAAAAATAATGAAATTTAGTAACTTACTGTCTTACGAGTTAGTGCCAAGCAAAGATAATGGAATTATCGAGTTTGATGATATTCTCAGCTAGATATTCATAGTAAATAATAATACTCCCTGGACGCAGGGAGTATTTTCAATTGGTAGTTTATTAGTGTAATAATTTATCTCTGAGCATAAGGTGTTATAATAGCTGATGTCCGATATGCCGGTGTAGCTCAGTTGGTTAGAGCACAGGACTCATAAGCCTGGGGTCAGTGGTTCAAATCCACTCACCGGCACCATTTATACAATTTGATTCCAATTTTCGACTGCAATTATTCTAAATATGAACTTACAAGATATAACCTATGACCTGCCAAAGAGTAGGATTGCTCAGTATCCTCCAACAAAACGGGGGACCTCCCGGCTACTTGTGCTAGATAAAAACAGCGGGAATATTGAAGATTCAAAGTATTCTAATTTGGCTAATATCTTACGTCCTAGTGATTTGCTGGTACTCAATAACACAAAGGTTATACCGGCTAGACTGCTAGTAGAAACTGAGGATGGTGCACAGCGAGAATTGTTGTTATTAGAAAAACATGGCTCAGATGCTTCATCGGATGATCATCACCTATCCAAGGTAATGTATCGTCGGAAAATTCAGCCTGGGCAGAAGCTGTTCTTAGGAAAGAATGAAATAACAGTAGAGTCAATTAATAATGACGGTACAGCGGTAATTAAGAGCAGTAGTGATCTTTGGGATTTAGCTGAAACTAGTGGTCATATTCCGTTGCCGCCATATATGCATCGGGAAGATGAAGCTTCGGATAGAGAAAGATACCAGACGGTGTTTGCTAAAGAACGAGGTTCAGTAGCCGCACCAACTGCTAGTCTAAATATGACCGAAGAATTACTTGGTGAAATAAAGTCTAAGGGAGTAGGCATTGCTGAGTTAACCTTGCACGTCGGCCTGGGGACATTTATGCCGATCCGTGAGGCTGATGTGACTAAACACAAAATGCACCAAGAATACTTTGAGATACCACCCTCTACCATTCAAGCTATTCGCAAAACAAAAGAGCAGGGAGGTCGAGTAATCGCTGTTGGGACTACAGTAACGCGTTGTTTAGAATATTCTGCTGATTTGCTATTGGCAGACAGTAAGGAAAAGAAGAAGGAACAGGCAATCGCATGTGAAGCAGACATCTTTATCTATCCGGGGTATGAGTTTAAGGTAATTGATGGGCTACTAACAAACTTTCATGCGCCAGATTCAACAGTTCTGATGATGGCTGCAGCCTTTGCCGGCTGGAACAACTTACTTGCAGCCTATGAGCATGCTTTGAAGCAGCAGTATATGTTCCTGAGTTATGGCGATAGTATGTTAATTGTCTGATATGTACAGGGGTCGTGGTATAATATAGCCTCTAATGAAACAAGTTAGTAAAGATAGAAGAGATTATTCATTTAAGATAACTCACCAGGATTCTAGCACCTCGGCTAGGGTTGGAGTGCTTCACACCCCACATGGAGACATCCAAACTCCAGCTTTTATAGTCGGAGGAACGCAGGCAACAGTCAAAGCGCTAACCAATGAGATGGTAAAAGATATCGGTGGGCAAGCAGTACTAGCTAATACTTATCACTTGATGCTTCGTCCCGGGGCTGAACTTATCGAAAAATCTGGTGGGTTAGCTAAGTTTATGAATTGGGATGGCCCAACATTCACTGACAGTGGAGGATTCCAGGTATTTAGTTTAGGAATGGCTTATAAAAAGGGAATTGATGCCGTGGCTCATTCTAGCAAGGGCGATGCTAAACAAGCCACCAGTTCTGGTAGTCAACTCGCCAAAGTCGATGATGATGGAGTTAGTTTCCGGTCTCATCTTGATGGCTCCAGATTACGAATGACACCAGAGAGTAGTATGCAGTTACAATGGCAAATTGGAGCTGATGTACATATGGCTTTCGATGAATTGACCTCACCGCTAGCTGAAGAGAAATACTTGCGTATTGCTATGAATCGAACCCATGCTTGGGCCAAACGTTGTGTGGCTGAACACCAGAAACAATGGGCCGAACACGCTAAACAGGGCAAACCATACCAATCGCTATGGGGCGTAGTCCAAGGAGCAAGGAATAAAGATTTAAGAATTGAGTCAGCTAAATTTATGGCCAGTTTGGATCTAGATGGCTATGGAATTGGCGGTGTATTTGAGCCTGGTGAGATACCAACCGTCGTGAAGTGGGTGTGCGATAACCTACCTCCAGAAAAACCAAGGCATCTTCTAGGCATTGGTAGCGCAGTTAGTGATTTATTTTTGAGCGTAGAACAGGGCATAGATACATTCGACTGCATAGCTTTTACTCGCCAAGCTAGAAATGGAAGTTTGTACACTGATCAAGGGCGGATAAATATAACTAATAAAAAGTTTAAAACAGACTTTGGCCCAATAGACGATAACTGTAGTTGTTATACCTGCCAAAACTACTCCCGGGCCTATATTAATCACTTGCTGAGAGCCAGTGAGATACTGGGACTGACGCTAGCTTCGATTCATAACGAGTATTTTGTAGTTCACTTAGTAGATCGAATTAGACAGTCGATTATCGATGGCAATTTACAAGAACTAAAGAAGAAATATATTGACGTCTATAAATAACTTGGTACTACTGAGGTAAACAGATACAATTAAGATTATGAGAGAAGGCAAGTTAATAAAAACTAAATTGCTACGACGGCCAAAGATCGTTCCGGATTACTTTTCTGATAATATACTAGATATAGACTTTGCTAGACTAAGTGAACTTGGCATCAAGCATATTATTATCGATCTAGACTTGACCCTAAAGAAAAAATTACAGTGGCACGTCGATCCCCGTGATAAAAAGTACATTAATGATGCAGTTAAGAAATATAGCTTTAAGTCTATAAGTATTGCTACAAATAATATGCTGAGGATTGGTAGGTACGCTGAAGCATTGGAGGCAAATGTCTTCCAACCTTTTTGGGTCAAATGGAAGTTAGTTCGAAAACCCAGCAAGGGTTATTTCGATAAGATCCTTAAGCAGCTAAAGGCTAAGCCTAGGGAATGTGTAATAATTGGCGATAAATTAAAATCTGATGTTTACGGCGGCAACTCGGCTGGCATGTTGACCATATTAGTAAAAGCCAAGGGTGGTGATTATTGGTATGACCGAGTACTGTTTACTCGGATGAGAGAACATCGAGTATTATCTAAGTACTTTAAGAAAAGTAGTCGGTAGTAAGGACAAAATATCTACAGTTTGTTGAATTGTTGGAGTATACTGGCCGTATGGCACAGGACGAATTTACCAAACTATTTAAGTATATGACCAGTCGATTTGATAGCATTGATTCTAAGTTGCAGAAACAAGCAACAAAGGAAGATACCAAGAAAATTATGAGCGCCCAGATAGTGTAGTTAAGAATCAAGAAATATCTGATGATGAAAGACTAGTTATGGGCTATCAATTGGATAGGCTGAATCGTTGGACACAAGAGCTGGCAACAAAAATTGGTTATAAATTAACAACCTAGATTAATGTAGACCAGTAATACCAAAAGCGGTTCATGATCAATAAGAATATGATTAGATACCAAGTTAGTAAGATATCTAAATGATGTCGTTGAGCAAAGTCTACTGTTTTTTTGTATTTAGCTTTGACGCTGAAGACGTTGTT
>JAGQMX010000011.1:16935-26704 GCA_020428425.1 Candidatus Saccharimonadota bacterium
GAGCCAGCTTGTAGACCCTGCATGATCCACTTTTTGTATTTAACTCCAGATAGAATTGATACTCCGATGGTGACTACTACAGCGAATCCAACTAATCCAATAAAAGGGTTAGGGAAGCCAAAGGCGGCTGCCTGATCAGTTTTAATGATCGAACCACAGCTGATTACTGGATTAATATTGCAGTCAGGAATAAAATTTGGGTTCTTTAGCAGTTCTATCTTATCCATGGTTAGCACAAAGGAAGCATAGATACCTATAGCTCCACCAATAACTAATACCCAGCCATAGGCTTCGTTGAGTTTTTCATTGCGTTTTAGTTTTTTCCAGTAGTTTTTGAATTGATTATACATAAATATATTCTAGCACCTGCAAGCAGTATTTCACTATAACAACTGGGTAATTTCGCTATTAGGTATATGAACTTTCCAATCCAAATCCTTGTTGTAATTATCGTTAATCACCTTTTTCATAGCTCGCCCAATTGAGCCATGACCGACCAGCAGTACGTTACCTTCTATTGCTTCAATTTTATCTAGTATTTGTTGGGCTCTGTTTACCACATCATCCCACTTCTCAACGCCTTCTGGCAGGTTGTCATTTAGTAGGCTAGAACTAACTTCTTTGGAGTAACGAGTTTTCTCTAAACTGCCAAAATCCCTTTCGGTGAGTAGTGGCTCAATAGTAATCTCAGGTTCGCTTATGCCGGCACCTTTAACATATAGCTCGGCAGTTTCTTTTGCTCTTATCAGAGGGGAAGAGAGAATGGCATCAAAAACTATACCTTTAGTTACTTTTTCTTTATTGAACTGCTTTCCAGCTAATAGTGCTTCTTCGCGTCCTATTTCGGCCAACGGGGAATCAGTGCTGCCACAGAACAGGTACTGCAAGTTTAATTCACTTAGTCCATGACGGAGAAAAAAAAGTTTCTTCATTTACTGTTAGAATTATAACGTATGAATAGCCTTGTAGATAATGTTAGTCAGTCGATAGATTTATTGCCTGGAACTTATGTCGTAGCAGTCTCTGGTGGAGTAGACTCAGTAGCGCTTCTAGACTTGCTAGTAAAAGCTCAACCGAAAGCTAATTTTGTTGTAGCTCACTATGATCATGGAATCCGGCCTGATTCAGTATATGATCGAAAACTAGTCCAAGATTTAGCTAAGAAGCAAAATTTACCTTTTGTGTATAGCGAGGGAAAATTGGGTATCGGTGCTTCTGAAACAGAGGCTAGAGATGCTCGCTATAGCTTTTTAAAGCAAACCCAGCAAGCTAGTGGGGCTAGGGCGATCATTACTGCCCACCACCAGGATGATGCACTGGAGACTGCAGTGATTAATATTAATCGGGGAACTGGAAGGCGAGGGATTACTTCCTTAGGCGATCACCCACATATGCAGCGGCCGTTATTGCATATCTCCAAAGCAGAATTAATCGACTACGCTAAAGAGCAAGGTTTGGTGTGGCGGGAAGATAGTACCAACAAAGATACAGCAATCCTTCGCAACTATATTCGTAGCAAGCTGGACAAAGTTAAGAACAGTAAAGATTACCCAAAGCTCGTTGAGGCTGTGAAAAACATGCGCCGGATAAACAGAGAATTAGATGAGCTAATAGAGGTATATTTACATTCCCAGGATAACCGACAGCTACTAGATCGCCAGCAATTTGCCCAGTTACCGCATGAGCTTTCCAAGGAGGTGCTGGCTCAATGGTTACGCAATCAGGGAATTACAACATTTAATAGCTCCCTTCTAGAAGACTTAGTGATAAAATGTAAGACATTATCGGTAGGCAAGACAATCGATGTCGATAATATTAATAAAATCGAGATAAATAAAGATAATTTGGCACTCGTTAGTAGTGAGCGCTAATTATCTGCTATAATTAGGAGTATATGGATAAGAAACCCTTCAAGCCTAAAGTTCCCGGTGGAGATAAAAAGAAGAATTTAAAAAACGTTGGCTTTATTGCGCTGATAATTTTAATTGGTATGGTTATTTTTGCAGCTATTGGACAGCCAGACGATTTACAAGAAGTACCTTACTCTGAGGTTATTGCAAAATCTAATAGCGGTGAAATTAGCAAAATAGAGATTTCTGGTAATGACCTAGAAATTACCAAAAAGGGAGAGGATCAACCAAGTCAAAAATCTCAGAAAGAACCAGGCTCAAGTATTTATGAACAGGGACTAGAAAACAGAGATACTGAAGTGATCGTCAAGAACGATAACGGCGGTAGTAGTTTCTGGCTAAATTTAGCTAGTGGAGTTATTCCTGTGCTATTAATCGGTGGATTCCTGTTCTATATGCTACGCAGTGCCCAGGGCCAAGGTAACCAAGCGATGAGCTTTGGTAAGAGCAAAGCTCGACTGTACGGTAATGAGAAAGATAAAGTTAGTTTTAAGGATATTGCTGGAAGTGATGAAGTAAAGTCTGACCTACAAGAAGTTGTAGAGTTTCTTAAATTCCCTAAGAAATTTGAATCAATTGGTGCCAAGATTCCTAAAGGAGTGTTACTAATTGGTCCTCCAGGTACCGGTAAAACCATGTTAGCTCGAGCTGTAGCTGGTGAGGCCAATGCCCCATTCTTTAGTATTTCTGGTTCAGAATTTGTGGAAATGTTTGTTGGTGTTGGTGCCTCAAGAGTTCGAGATCTGTTTGCTAAAGCTAAGAAAAATGCTCCATGCATAATATTCATCGATGAGATTGATGCAGTCGGACGTAAACGTGGCAGTGGTATGGGCGGTGGTCATGATGAGCGTGAACAGACCCTTAACCAGATTTTGGTAGAAATGGATGGTTTTGAGCAGGGTACAAACGTGATAGTACTTGCTGCTACCAACCGAGCTGACGTCCTAGACTCGGCCTTACAGCGCCCAGGTAGGTTTGACCGTAAAGTAAATATTTCTCTGCCCGATCGAAAAGATCGTGAAGCAATCCTTAAGATTCACTTCGAAAAGAAGCCACTGGCAAAGAATGTTGACCTAGATGCTCTAGCTGCCAAGTCCGCTGGTTCATCTGGTGCTGATCTAGCAAACATTGCCAACGAAGCAGCAATTGTTGCCGCACGGCATAACCGTAAGGAAATACATCAAGATGATGTAACCTCGGCGTTTGAAAAAGTTGCTATTGGACCGGAGCGCAAAGGTAAAATAATGAGCGAGAAGGAAAAAGAATTAACAGCTTATCACGAAGCGGGGCACGCCATTGTTGGACATGTATTACCGGAAAGTGACATGGTCCACAAAGTTACTATTATCCCAAGAGGTGGAACTGGTGGAGTTACCTGGTTCTTACCACCGGAGGATCGTAGCTACCATTCGATTAGTGAGTATAAAGACATCTTAGGCCGAATGCTGGGTGGAAGAATTGCCGAGGAAGTGGTGTTTGGTAGAGATAACGTGACTAACGGCGCAGGTGATGACTTGCGTAAAGCGGCCGAACTAGCCAGAGATATGGTTATTAATCAGGGAATGGGAAAGAAGTTGAAGGATCAGGTCTTCCATGTAGATGAAGGAATGATGATGGAGCGAATGGTTCATGAGAAACAATACTCTGATGAGACGGCCAAGATTATTGACGATGAGGTAGAGAACCTAATCACTGAAGCAGCTCATCGAGCAAGGGAAGTCATAAAAGCTAATCGCACTAAGCTAAACGAGCTAAAAGACCGACTAATACAGAAAGAAACCGTTGAAGCCGATGAAGTACTAGAAGTACTTAAAGGCTCAGTCTTGCCAAAAAGTGTTGTTTAGCTAGTCGGCAGTAGAAATATCTAAATTTATCTTTTTTAGCTTTTTATTAGGATTTGTGAAATATCCACTAGCTTGTAGCCTTAGGACTCTCTATAATAGAGTTTAAATGAACCGTTTAATCCGTCGTGCTAATAAAAAACTATCACTAAGTAATGCAGCAACCCTGTTGGTTGTTACTTCTTTATTCGGTCAAGTTCTAGGTTTTTTGCGGGTAAAGCTGGTAAACGGAAACTTTGATTACTTAGGTCCAAATAGTACTGACGCCTTCTTTGCAGCCTTTAAAATTCCTGATTTCTTTTACTTTACGATAGCAGCTGGTGCTTTGGGCGTAGCTTTTATGCCAATACTTGCTGAGCACCTTCAAAAGCATGACAGAAAAGGGGTATGGGAATTATCTACAAGTTTAATGAATTTCCTAGCTCTAATTATGCTGTTTATTGGGCTACTTATTTTCGTCTTTGCTGAGCCATTAATTCATAACGTTGTAGCACCTGATCTCGGGCCAACCCAGCTACGAAATGCGGTGATCATCATGCGCTTAATCGCTTTTAACCCCTTGCTATTCACTATTTCTGGAATTTTGACCAGTGTTCAACAAACATTCGGACGGTTTTTCTTTTTTGCAGTTGCGCCGCTGGTGTATAACAGCTCTATTATTATTAGCATCTTTGTTTTTAAGGATAATATTGGATTAATTGGATTAGGTATTGGGGCGCTAATTGGAGCACTGTTGCAACTGGCAATTGCTGCAATAGGAATTACCGGGCTTAACTTTAAGTACCATAAACTCATTGATTTCAAGGCTCCAGACTTTAGACGAATCCTTAGACAATTACCGCCTAGGTCACTGGATCAGGGCATTACTTCTTTAAACAGTATTGTAAATACAAATTTTGCCCGCCGGCTAGGAACTGGAAATATTACTTTTTATGAGAATGCTTATGTGCTACATACTGCTCCAACCTTGTTGATTGGAACAGCGATTTCCTCAGCTGTCTTCCCCCGTTTTAACAATAGTTTGGCGAAAGGTAAGAAAGAAGAATTCCGTGAAGAGTTCTTGCAAGTGCTTAGAGTTTTGATTTGGATTACGACACCTGTAGTTGTGGTCGGTTTCTTTGCCCGAGGTTATTTAGCTAGAATTATATTCTCTCAAGCGGCTCCAGAAATTGCTACAGTTTTTGGTTTCTTGGCTGGGGCTATTTTCTTTAGAACAATTTACACAATTGTTTCCCGCTATTTTTATGCCCAAAAAGATACATGGTCACCATTAATAGATAGCTTGTTTGCAATTGTGCTAAACATTGCCTTAGTTTCGGTGTTAGCTAGGAAAACTACCTACGGTATTGCTGGTATCGCCTTAGCTGAATCGATAGTTGCTGGTTTCCAATTGTTAATATTGACTCTAATAATGTTATACCGTGATCCAAAGCTATTTGATATTCATTTCTGGGGTGGGGTTGGTAGGATCTTCTCGATTACTGGTTTCACGGTGGTTGCAACATTTATTATGGTTAGCTTATTCCCCTTGCAGTTAAGTGATGTAGGATTCTTGTCTTTAGGTTTTAAACTAGTATTAATAACCAGTGTTACTTTTTCGGTTCATTTAGCTTTGTCTAAACTATTTGGATTGGAAGAAGCTGAACCAATATTCAAAAAACTTGGAAACATTCGGAAGTTTATGTTCAAACAATTCCGGGTTAACGTCTAGTAGATAGTACCCACCTCTGTTATACTTGAGCTAATGAATCAGTCTCATATTAGAAACTTCTGTATTATTGCGCATATTGACCATGGTAAATCTACTTTGGCCGATCGGCTGTTGGAAATGACCGAAACTATTAAGAAACGTGATATGAAATCTCAGCTACTGGATAAGATGGATCTAGAACGTGAAAGGGGTATTACCATTAAACTAGCCCCCGTGCGGATGAAATACAAAGATTATGAATTAAATTTAATTGATACCCCTGGGCACGTAGATTTTAGCTATGAAGTATCCAGAAGTTTGGAAGCCTGCGAGGGGGCAATCTTGGTAGTCGATGCTTCGCAGGGTATTCAGGCCCAAACTCTAGCTAATGTTTATCTAGCCTTAGCTGCCGATTTAAAGATCATACCAGTGCTAAATAAGATAGATTTACCAGCGGCTGACGTAGAAAAAGTCAGCGCTGAGATAATTGCACTGCTGGGTTGTAATAAGGATGAAATTCTTCATATAAGTGCAAAAACCGGTAAGGGGGTTGCGAAAGTCCTAGAGCGAGTAGTAGATGAAATACCTGCTCCCTACGGAAAACCAGATACTAATACCAGAGCCTTAATTTTCGATAGTTACTACGACGATTATCGTGGTGTAGTCCTCTACGTTCGGATTGTCGATGGCAAGGTAGCTAAAGGTGATGAAATTACCATGATGGCCACTGGAGCTAATGGTATAGCCCTAGAGGTGGGGTCATTAAGCCCGAGCTTAAGTCCTGTTCCGGAGCTAGGTACCGGTGAGATAGGTTATATTGTCACTAACCTTCGATCTACTCGAGAGGCCAAGGTTGGCGATACGGTTACTTTAAAAAATAGGCCAGCTGAATCGGCATTGCCAGGCTATAAGGATGTGAAGCCATTTGTTTATGCCGGAATATTTCCCGATAGTAACGAAAATTATCAGCTACTCAAAGATGCAATAGAAAAATTATCACTAAGTGATTCGGCATTACAATTTACGCCGGAGAATTCATCAGTTCTAGGTTTTGGTGTGCGTGTCGGTTTTTTGGGATTACTGCATATGGACATAGTGCGGGAACGCCTAGAGCGAGAGTATGATCTGGATCTAGTAATTACCAACCCTTCTACTGACTACCAGCTAACTTTGTTTAATGGTGAAGAGCTAGATATCCGCAGTGCCACTGAGCTACCTGATCCCTCCAAAATTGTTGAGATTCGTGAACCCTGGATAAAAGGTGAAGTTGTAGTACCCAAAGAATATGTTGGTGCAGTGATTCAATTGGTATCTAGCAAACGGGGCTTACAAAAAAATCTTTCTTATGTCGATGCCCAACTAGCTCTAGTCAGTTTTGAAGCACCCCTAGCTAATCTATTGACAGACTTTTATGATCAACTAAAAAGCGTAACTAGTGGCTATGGCAGCTTTAACTATGAGCTGGATAACTATCGGGCGGAGGACTTAGTCAAGGTAGATTTTTATGTGGCTGGAGAAATAGTAGAAGCGCTTAGTGTTATGGTTCATCGTAGTGAATCGCAGAAATTGGGCCGAGAAATAGTAGATAAGTTAAAAGATGTAATTCCTCGTCAGAACTTTAAGGTAGCACTCCAGGCCGGAATTGGCGGGAAGTTTATTGCTCGGGCCGATCTAAGTGCCTTCAGAAAAGACGTTACAACTGGACTTTATGGCGGAGATGTATCTAGGAAGAAGAAAGTACTTGCTAAACAAGCCAAGGGTAAGAAGCGATTAAAGCGTTTTGGAAAAGTAGATATACCACCTGAAGCATTTACTGTAATGCTATCAAATAATTAGATAATTATATTCTTTTGAACAGCTATATTTAATTTATTGTCCAGACCTATGTCCCTAGTTACTGCAACATAAGCATTTTGTTTGTTATAATTTAACTAATACATAAGAGGGTGCATGAGTAAGATTCCGATAAAACAATTATTCCAAAATTCTAGAATTATGGGTCTAATATTAATCGGATTTCTACTTGTTGTTCTAGGCGCCTTCGGTATAGCCTACAGATATACAGTGGTTACATCATCTTCAGAGAAGTTGGTATTTTCCGGCGTAGGCAATGGAACAATAATCGACCCATTTCAGGTTACAAGTTGTGAACAGCTACAAGCAATCAGTCAACAAACTAATGGTTTCAACTACGTATTGGTAAATGATCTAGAATGTACTCAATCGGTAAATTGGAATGGTGTTCGACAGCTGGAATCTAAAGATGGAACTATTAATGGGGCTTTTAACGGTCGTATTTATCGGGTAAATGAACAAGCCAAAGGCCTAACAGCTGTTTTAGTTAGTATTCCTACGTTTCTGGCTGAAAGTATTCCATATTCTTTAATCTTTATTCTGCTAGTGATTGCAACGCTATATTCATGGCAGGCTATGCGTGAATACCGCGAAATACATAAATTTCATCGTAACATAGCAAAGATAATTGAAACCAAGGAAGCAATAAATGATTATTTGGCTATTATTTCACATAATCTTGTTAGCTTAACTACAGTTATGAAAAGTGCTTTGGAGTTAATAATTTCATTGAAGAAAACACCAATTACCCAAGCAGAGAATATTCGTTCATCGGTTAAGGATTCCTCAGTAGCAATCAATGAATTAGTAGTCTCAAATCAAGTCTCTACTGCTCGCTCCACCAATGATGAGATGATAGTTCAACAGAAGCAACCAAGTCCATATAAAGCAATTGCAGTATGGCTACCTGGTACTATACTGTTCGGTTTAATGGTAATTACCAATGGGTTGTTTATTGATGCAGATTTATTTAATGATTCACCACTTCGAATATTATTTGAGTTTGGTCTCTTTGGTATTGCGTTCTTTTTAGTAGGACTTTCTTACAAGTACCGCAACTTTTTAAAGACAACTAAGCATTTAGCTAGGAATCAGCTAGAGACCGAAACCGAGCTATATTCAAAAAGAATTGATTTTTTGTCGAGCACAAGTTCAATAGTTGAAGATTTCTACCAGAAAATAGAAACTAATAGTAGTTCTCTGAAAAAAATTACCGAATCTAAGCTATTTTTTAATAGTATAGATAAAGCTGGACAAATTAATAAACAATTGAAGAAATTCAAAAAGTTTGCAACCTTTTCATCTGATGCACCGCTATTCGATTTCTCGTCATATCTAAAGAAAGAAGTTCATAAGTATAGGGAATTAGCTTTAGAAAAGAATATTAGCATCGACGCTAATATTAACAGCGGTGTATTATCTCGAATTGAGCCCGAGGAAATAACTCAATTAATTAAATCAGTCTTGGATAATGCCATTAAGTATGGCAAAGACGGTGGAAAAGTTGAAGTTGCGATGTTTAAACGCCTAAATAAAATATTAATATCAGTACAAGATAATGGTGTTGGGATATCCGAAACAAAACTTGCAACTATCTTAAAACCTTTAGCTCGAGGAATAGATTTTTCCCGATCTGACTATCAAGGGATTGGTTTAGAATTATTTTCGAATAAGATAATAACTAATAAGCTTGGTGGTCATATTAATGTTAAGAGTAAGCTTGGTGAGGGCACCGAGGTAGTAATCGAATTACCAATCGTCCGAAACAAAGAATTGCTAAACCCCTTACTAATAACTCCAGCTCAAGCAGCAAAGTAGCGTAAATTTATAAGTTTGGCATAAGTAGGGGTCAGTCCCTATAATGTATCTATGAACAAGTTGACTCACATTGCTGAATTTAAGAAATTACTAAGTAACTACCAGACATCGGAAGAAACAAAAAATGCATTAAAGAGCACTAATTTTGTAGCTCTAGCTGCAATAAGCTCAGCTGGCCGGAACACTATGATTCGTGAACTGCTTAAAAGCGATAACTATCACTTTGTAGTCTCCGATACTACCCGCAAACCCAGGGTTAATGATGGAGTGATAGAGCAGGATGGCCGGGAGTATTGGTTTAAGACAGAGGAGCAGTTTCTTGATGGTTTGAAAAAAGGGGAGTATGTTGAAGCGGCTATAATTCATAATCAGCAAGTTTCGGGAGTTAGTGTAAGAGAGTTAATAATTGCTAGCGACAAAGATCAAATAGCGATTAGCGATATCGATGTTCAGGGAGTAGACAGGCTTTATTCATTCACGAAAAGTTGTATACCAGTATTTGTACTTCCACCAAGTTACCAGGAATGGCGTCAACGATTGGAAAAGCGCGGTAAGATGACTGATGAAGAGCTTGCCAATCGGCTCAGTAGTGCGAAAATGGAGTTAGAACATGCACTTGCCAAAGACTATTATCACTTTCTGGTAAATAATTCGCT
>JAGQMX010000012.1:0-10329 GCA_020428425.1 Candidatus Saccharimonadota bacterium
GGTTGGCTGGACTTGTCATCTCTTTTCACACCTCTATTCTAACCCTTTACAACAAGCGTTACAAGATGGAACTTTCCAAAAATACATACCATTTACGCTATACTAAAACCATGTACATTATGAAAGATGTGGACCTATCTAAATACTCCACCATGCGACTCGGTGGCAAGGCTAAATATTTAGCCAATATTAACGATAAAACCGATATCCCTAACTACCTGGATTGGGCCAAAGAAAAAAACTTACCGGTAATAACTATCGGGTCGGGCAGTAATATTATCTGGGGAGATAAAGGTTTTAAAGGGTTGGTACTGGTCAATAAAATCCCTGGCATAAACTTTACTAAATTAAGTCCTGAAGAGACCTTCCTGGCTGTCGGTGCCGGCGAAAACTGGGACAAAGTTGTTAAAGAATCGGTTAAAAAGGGCCTGCACGGTATTGAAGCGCTGTCTTTGATACCAGGAACTGCTGGCGCAACCCCCATCCAAAATGTAGGAGCTTACGGCCAAGAAGTTAGTGATACTATCGAATCGATTGAAGCCTATGACATAAAAACTGAAAGACTAGTGAACCTTGCCAACGATACTTGCCAATTTGGTTACCGAACTAGCCGGTTTAAGACTAAAGATAGGAATCGCTTCGTGATAACATCAATCACTTTCAGTCTGAACAATGATCTACCCCAACCTCCATTTTATGCTTCTCTGCAAAAATATATAGATACTTTGAACATAACTAAATTTAACCCAAAAGTAATTCGTGAGTTAGTTATAGCAATACGCAGCAGCAAACTACCCAATCCAAAAAAGATTGCCAATAACGGTTCATTCTTTGCTAACCCTATTGTAAGCAACACCACCTATTACCGAATAAGAAAGAACTATAAAGGCAACCAAGATATTCCAGCCTGGAAAGTTAAAGATGGTTATAAACTATCTGCTGCGTGGTTAATTGAGCAGATTGGCTACAAAGATAAGCACGACAAAACTACTGGAATGGCTACCTGGCATCTACAGCCTCTAGTTCTAGTAAACGAAAAAGCTAAGAAAACTAAGGATTTAATTAAATTTAGAGATAAAATACAGACCAAAGTATTTAACGAATTTGGAGTAAATCTCCAGCAAGAACCAGAAATAATATAAGTCTAGTTATTAGATAGTAGCAGACTACGAACTATAGATGAACATTCTGCTTTGTATTTAGGTTAAGTAATACTAGGATATCCATTTATATTATAGTGAAATGGATTATTTCCGCTCATCTTTACGAACGTAATACTATAGAGTGTTTGTTAGACACTCTATAGTTTTGTGATTGCTCAGAATAGCTATCGTAGGCTACACCAGAACAAGAAGCAACTACCTTCTGCAGTAGTAGTAGCATCACTAGACTTGTTCCCAGCAGCATCTACAGCTTGCACTTTGTAAGTGTAGAGCGTATTAGCTGAAACATTGCTATCGGAGTAGCCTGTTTTAATAGTGTTGGTTATTTGTTTACCATTCTTAGTCACGATATAACCGGTAACACCTACGTTATCTGTTGATGGTTCCCAGTCTAGATTAATAGCGTAACTAAAGCTTCCCCAGTTAAATGATGCTGATCGTGTTAACTTATTAGGCTTTGAAGGTGCTGTAGTATCTTTTGACACAGGTGTTGTTGCCGGTTCAGAAGGAGATGATGGTATCGGCTCGGCAGTATCTGGGGTTATTGGAGTAGCATCTAACAATGTTGCCCCATTATCAATTTGAGCATCATCTAGATAAAACACTTCACCATAATTAGCTCCTTCAGCATAGAATCTTAGTGCAACATTGGTTGTACCGTTCGGAGCGGTTGCCGTACAGCTTCTGGTAGTCCAATCGCTATATGCGTCATCGAATGAACCTGGAATTGTTGCAAGAATCTTTCGGCCATTGTAGAAACGTAGCTCACAGCGTACTTTACGTTGAGTACTAGACTTTACAGCCAATGAAGCTGATATCTCGTCGCCAGAATTAGCCTTTAGACCCTTTTCGTATTGAGTAGTACCAGCCCGTGCTGTTTTACTATTATCAGGGTATGGACCATTCTTATCTACTGTAACTTTAAGGGCTCCAGCCGAAATACTACCTTCACTTCCATTATGACTTAATGAAGTGTTACCTTGTCCATCCCAACCACTTATTCCAGACTTGAAGTCGTAGGATGCTGGGAGGTCTGAGCTAGGAGCAGGCGACGTTGATGGCGATGGAGTTGTTGGTGTTGGTGTTGGGTCTTGGTTAGTAGTCCCTGAGCCTGAAGCATCTGGGATTGCAGGGGGTGTGTAATTGTCTGCTCCAGGTGAGTAGTTAGGATCGTTGAAACAAGTATCAATTATTTCGCCACTATCGTATTGGTTGTTTATATATTTAATTCCAGGGTCACAACCTAAACCACTTGTATGAATAGCCCCGTATTTCCAAGTATCTTTTGCAAAGGTATTATTGCGCACTACTACATTTGTCATAGCTGGAAAGCCATAGTCTCTATTACCAATAGAGGCCGTAAAGTTCCCGCCTGATAAGTAATTATCTTCTATTAAGATGTTGTTCACCGGTCCGAAGATATTCTGAATCATAAAATTTGATCCCATGTCATAGTCTTTATGAAAATCTGTAACAAAAACGTTGTTTCTGATTGTTACATTGCTACCACTGTTCATTTGAATGCCGTCTGTATGATCAGAATCGCCTTTGCTATTACTAAGCCTTTGATTGCCGTAAAATATATTGCTTTCTATTAACGCGTTACCTATTTCTGAATATATTCCATCACCAAATTTAGATAGTTGACTATTTTTAACGGTAAAGTTAGAGGCATATATAGCCTTACCATTCTGACCTACGTCGCCTTCTCTACAACTTGGGCAAGTAATTTCAGCGTGGTCTATACTTATCCCCTTGAACCCGTTGACTACTTTTAGTCCATACGCCCCACTACCAAGAATTCTGACATTATTAAGTTTTACGTTGTTAGCTTTAATTTGCACACTACTACTAAACTCAATGTTCTCAAGTACAGTGTTATCTTTTGTTATAGTTGTACCACCTTGCTTTTTTAACACTACACCTTTCTGAACACCAGTATTTTCAAAAGTTGGTTTAGTCAGAGGAGTTGCCGCATAAGACTGTAGAATTAGAGCTGTTCCAACTACAGCAAAAACTAGCGCAACGACTATAAACCTTTGCTTAGATGTTAGTCTCCCTATAATAGATTTCTTACTTCTTTTATTTTTTTTAGCTGAACCGATGGAAGGTAGCTTTAAACGAGCTTTTTTCTTTATACTAGTTGTTTTAGCCATTTTTCTTCCTTTTTATCTTATATTTATTTTATATAATAAGCATAAGACAATTAAAAATAATGTCAATGGTTTCAAACATATAGCCTAAATCAAAAAATATTATGGCAATGGAAATTGCAGGGCAAATTCCTTAACTTCGGCTTCAATGCTCGCTAGTTTTTTGTCGTCAGTTCTCGCTTTAATAGCTTGTTTCATCCAACTTGCCACGGTTGCCATGTCTTTTTCTTTAAGGCCTCTAGTCGTAATTGCTGGTGTGCCGATACGTAACCCACTTGGTCGGTACGGCGGTAACTTGTCTTCAGGGATGGCGTTACAGTTAGCATTTAGCCCAACCTTATCCAATATTTCCTGTGCATCACGACCATTTACACCACTAAAGCTAGCTGGGATGTCTATCATTATCATATGGTTGTCGGTGCCATTGGTTACTAGCTTAAAGTCTTTCTTTTGCAGTTCACTAGCCAGTGCCTTGGCATTATCTAATATCTGCTGAGCATATACTCCAAATTCAGGCTTAAGCGCCTCATAAAATGAAATAGCCTTAGCGGCAATGATGTGCATATGTGGTCCGCCCTGAAAGCCTGGGAAAACTTCCCGGTCAATTAAAGTAGGTAGATTTTCCATAGTTTTCTCAACCGCCTTCAGTGGATTGCTAACGGTCCCTTGGCTAAGCACTAAACCACCTCGAGGGCCACGCAAAGTCTTATGAGTAGTGGTGGTCATCACATGAAAGCCAAAATCTAGGGGATTAGGTAGAACCTTTCCTGCTATTAACCCGGCAATATGGGCCATATCGGCCATTAGCATTGCACCACACTCATCGGCGATGTCTTTAAACTTTTGGTAATCTAAACTTCTGGGATACCCACTGAAACCAGCTAGTATTATCTTTGGTTTTTCTTTAAGGGCTACTGAGCGCATAGCGTCATAATCTATTTCGCCGGTTTCTACATCTTTAATTCCATAACGCACAAAGTTATACAACTTAGCGCTAGATGTTATTGGGTGTCCATGAGTTAAGTGACCGCCGTGATCCAGTTTCATAGCCATCACAGTGTCCCCTGGTTCTAACCAGGCTTGGTAAACGGCAATGTTGGCTGGGGCGCCAGAATGAGGCTGAACATTGGCATGATCAGACCCAAACAACTGCTTAGCTCGATCAATTGCTAGGCTCTCTAGAATATCTGTATTATGTTGGCCCCCATAGTAACGTTTGCCAGGGTATCCTTCAGAGTATTTATTAGTAAACACACTACCCATAGCTTTTAATACATCACTGCTTACGTAGTTTTCACTAGGAATTAACTCCAGTCCCTCTTCTTGGCGTTGCTTTTCAGCGACAATTAAATCTCCAACTTGTTTATCTTGCATATTACCCCTCCGTGGATTGAACTACTGCTCAATTTTATCTGACTATCTACTAGTTTAAGTTTAGATCAGTCAGACCTAATAGTCCAGATACATTGTAGCCTGAATAAACATCTACGCTATATGTAGCAAAAACAGCAAAAATGCTTGCCTAGTATATCTTATTTGATATACTTAGCAGCACAATATGGCCTCCACAAACCAAAAGATCGGTAACCTAATCTATAAGCTACGACACGAACGTGGCTTAACTCAAGCTGCATTCGCCAAACAACTAAATACCAGCCAATCAGCAGTTAACCGTATTGAACATGGCAACCAAAATCTAAGTCTAGAAACCCTAGCCCGCATTAGCGATGTACTCAACAAGCCAATTATCCAGATCGGACAAAAAGGACTAAATCTACAAATTGAAGGTGGGCGTGAATTAAAGGGTGAAATTACTCTAAAGACTAGTAAAAATGCTGCCGTGGCTCTACTGTGCGCCAGTCTACTAAATACCGGCGTTACTCGCTTTAAGTCATTCCCCAAAATTGAAGAAGTGCACCGGATTATTGAAATGTTAGAAAGCATAGGTGTAAAAGTTAAATGGCTAGCTAATAACGATATTGAAATTAATCGACCTGCTCAGCTTGATTTAGCTAACATAAATGTTAGTTCAGCCAAAGCCACTCGCAGTGTACTAATGTTCCTGGGCCCTCTGCTACATGACTATAAAAGCTTTAAAATTCCGTTTGCTGGAGGCTGTAAGCTAGGGGAACGAACCGTTGAGCCACACCTGCTAGCCCTACAAAATTTTGGGGTTAATGTTAAAGCCCATACCGGATTTTATGAAGTTAAAGTTAATCGCCAACAACCTACTGAACGCATTATTCTATATGAAGCCGGCAACACTGTAACAAATAACGTACTAATGGCTGCCGCCAGAACCCCGGGGACCACCATCATCCAAAATGCCAGTGCCGACTACATGGTTCAAGATCTATGTCTTTTCCTAGTTAAACTAGGCGTCAAGATTAAAGGCATCGGCTCACCTGTACTTACTGTTGAGGGAGTAAAAGACATTAAAAAGAATGTTTCATTTGCCCCAACCGAAGACCCGATAGAAGCTATGTTCTTTATCTCGGCTGCCGTAACTACCAACTCTTCGATTACCATTAAACGCGTACCAATAGACTGGATTGCCCTTGAGTTGTTTAAACTTAAAGTAATGGGCATGAAATACCAAATTAGCGACAAATACAAAGCTAGCAATGGAGTGGTAGATTTAGTAGATATAACTATTGAAAAACAAAAAGGTAAATTACAAGCTCCTAAGGACAAGATTCACCCTAATTTATGGCCGGGAATAAACCCGGACTGTATTCCCTACTTCGTACCAATTGCCGTGATTGCCAAAGGCCGAACTCTAATTCATGACTGGATGTTTGAAAATAGAGCTATCTACTATACCGAACTTACTAAAATTGGTGCCAACATTGAACTAATTGACCCCCACCGTATATATATTAAAGGCCCTACTAAATTCACAGCTGCCGACGTGGTTTGTCCTCCGGCCCTTAGACCAGCCAGTATATTATTAATTGGAATGATGGCTGCCAGTGGTAAATCGATCCTCAGAAATGTCTATACCATTAACCGAGGATATGAAGATTTAGCCGAAAGGCTAAATAGTATAGGTGCTAAAATCACCGTGTTGAACGAATTCTAAGAAGTAATAATCAGCTAGTGCTGGACAATACTAGATAAAGGTGTTAATATAACATTAACAAATATATTAAGTAGGAATATTTGAATAGTATTATGCCTGAGCACTACAACCAACCACCAGAACCAAAACTTCCAGTTACAATTAATGGTATTGAGCCAGTTGAGTTTGAGCAGGACCCAGTAAATATCTTAGTTTCTGACATATATGATAATGCCCTCAAATATGACCAAGCGGACTGTTTATTTAGAACCTACAGCAACAAATACAAGTCTGATTTTGACCTAAGTCTTGGATTAGATTTTGCTGAAGTAGTAAAGCCCCGAGAACACAATAAAGAAATTACAGTTGACGCACTGACTGTTGTCTCCAGTGGATTGCAACATAAGTTTCAAGCAGGAAAGCTAACAGCCGCAAGTACCTTATTCGGTGGTTCCCCAAAAAATGTTGAAGAATTTCCAGGATGGATAGAATCAGTCCATTCACCTGTTTTCGATAGTCAAGAAGGAATTGTTAGACAGATAATCCAATCTATTCTTCGAGTAAAGAAAGAGATGCCCGAAGTTCGCTATTGGAGCACTATCGGGACAGAAGCTGAAAGAAAACTACGATCTACACAGTAAGCTTCGCGATACTATACAAATAATTATCATTAATAATTACCATAAGACAAAAAACTTTAATACTTTATGATTAGTTAAATAATATTATTGAAATCAATCAGCTATTGACACATATGTTACAAAATGGTAATATAGTTACATTAACAAAGTTAAGCTTTGATATGTATACTTTATTTGGCCGCTTTGTATACAAGGAGCTAGTAGCGAAACCGGAACTTGCCCTGTTCTAGTTGATCGTGGAAAGAAAGTTATATATGACAAGCCCTGAATTTGAAAACAATAACTTAGAAGCTATAATAAATGGCGCTGTAGAACAGAACGCAGTTGCCCTGGAAGCTGTTGCTAAAATCTACGAAAGAGTGAATGATGTCTACAATGGTGCTGACTTTGTCTATCGAGGCCCATGCAATGAATCTACCGAAATACTTATTCCAGAAGGTATCATTATGGTTGAATACTTTGACCCTCAGGATCTTGGTCAACAAACTTCTGAAAGTGTATTTAGTATTCTTGCTTCAGATATTCATAACAAATATCAAAACGGTAGGCCAACAGCTGCTCATGTATTAATCGATGGTCAAGATAAAATGCCTTTGAAGGAATCCCCATACTGGCAAGAGCAGCATGCAAGTAAACTATCTACCAGAAGAAATGTTGGTTATCAGATACTGGCATCAATGCAGGACTATTGTAAGGTTAGCAACCCTGAGAGAGATACAAAACAACGACTTAATATGTGGGAAATAGTCGGGTTAAATGTTCTACGAACATCACCAGAACATAGAGACATTTCAATATATCCTGCCCAAAGACCGTAATATTCATAGTATAATCTATAAATAATGCATCTTATTTTATCCCTTATTATCCTGACTTTATCTTTCTATGTCCTGGCAATTCTGACTGAAGAATTCTTCGTGCCAGCCATAGATAAATTAGCTACCAAACTGAAGCTTAGTAGTGACGCTTCGGGTGCAACCTTACTAGCCATGGGTTCAAGCGCCCCAGAGTTCTTCACTTCCCTGTTTGCAATTCTGGGAATTGTAGGCAGTGGCCAAGAAGATATTGGAGCCGGTACAATTGTCGGTTCAGCAATCTTTAACGTTCTAGTAATTATAGGAGCGGCAGCTACCTTCAAAGCGGTAAAACTTCAATGGAAGCCAGTACTTAGAGATCTAGTATTCTACATTCTAACTATCCTGCTTCTACTCGTATCATTTTCTGATGGAAAAATAGTACTATTCGAAGCCCTTAGTTTTGTAGCGATGTACGCTATATATGTCTTCTCAGTTGTCAACTGGAGGAAGTGGTTTAAATACGATGAAGTACCTCCTCCACCAGAAACTGAATATACCAACAAAAACAAATTACAAAATGCTACCTACAAAACCATTAGTTTGATTATCCCTAGTCCTAGTAAGAAACCAAAGCTCTACTTGACTACCTTTATGCTGTCTATTCTAGCTATTGCTGGAATCAGCTGGCTACTAGTTGAACAAGTTATCTTTATTGCCGACACAGCCGGAATTAACTCTACTTTCTTAGCACTTACCGTACTTGCTGCTGGCACATCAATACCTGATCTAATTGGCTCGATAGTCGTTGCAAAGCAAGGTCGTGGTGATATGGCCGTTAGTAACGCCATCGGCTCAAATGTTTTCGATATCCTATTTGGACTAGGTTTTCCTTGGGTGTTAGCCCTAATCTTCATATCAGATTCAATAGCTGTTGGTACTGCTAACCTAACTGCCAGCGTTATACTACTGTTTGCAACAGTAGTAGCTACTCTATTCCTACTAGTTATGCGGAACTGGAAGATTGGTCATAAAAGCGGACTACTTCTAATTGGCATGTACATGGCCTACTGTGTGTATATCGCCCTTACTGTTGCTTAGGTGTATACTATTACCATAAATTAGCATAAGGATACTAATATATGGACAAAGAGCCGAACATAATTAATCCAGAAACAGACAATAAAGAAAATATTGGGGAACCAACTAGTGACACTAACCTGGAGCCTCAAATCGATCCACAAGCCGTTCAGTCTCCCTCCCCTGCACCAGAAACACCTGCAAATGATCCTTCGAAAGTTAGAAGAAAAGTGAATCTGCCTAATTCTCCAAAAATGCCTAGTCTACCTAGTATCCCAGATTTTAAATCCGACAAAAGAGAACAGCCCCAGAAAAAATCAAAGAAAAAGGTTTTTTTAATTATCCTTGTAATTTTACTCCTACTAGCCGGTGCTGCAGCTGCTTACTATTTCCTAGTTATGAAAGATTCTAATAGTAATCCAACCTCCAGTACAGATGAAACCACCCAGCAATCCCAAAACAACACTCTACCCGGTGAAGATATCACGATCAACGGTAACACCTACTATGCTAACCCCAAAGAAATTACAGATCTTGTATTATTCGAATCAGATAAATGTGTAGAAGGTAGTCCATGTGAGAACAACAAAAGCGCCTTCTCTAGAGCTTTTCTAGTAGGTACTACCAAAGACAAGAAAGATATCATAGCCTACCGGACCAACGGTGGATCCGACAGTGTAGATATCATATTCGTAAAAAACAGTGATAAATATGAAGTTGTTATTCCAGAAAATATTACAGAAACAATTGACACATCTAATATGGAGCCAAGTGTAGTGCCTAGTTCATCGACAAAGTTAGATGAACTTAACCCGGATAAAGATATCACTATTGAAGAACAACCAATAAAAACAGTAAATGGATTAACTATTGCCTTCTTCTCAGTTGACGATAAAGGTAAAATGACTATCAAAGCTCCAGAAAAAGGAACTAAAATATTTACCAAAGAGAAAGTCGAATACTATGAACAAGCTGAAGAACAAGATAATTTAAGCATCAAATCGATAACTGCTTACTTCGGGAACTTATTTCAGTTTGACTACAGCCTGTCAGGCGAACTAAGTTCCGAGGGCTCTACGGCCGCCAAAGAAATTACCTGGTCAGAAGGCGAAAAAACCACTTCAAATTACTATACCGGTGTAAAAGGATGCAGTACCGACAGAACCTACCTAATAGCAAAAGTTAAAAAAGGCGAGCTGAATGAAGTTGGTAAAACCCCCGGTGGTCAAGTAGTCTACCAGCTAGATTCAGATAGCCCGCTATTAAAAGAACTATTCGAAAAGAACTATAACAAAGGCGAAAAAGCTACTGAGGATCAATATAAGAATCTAACTGTAGATCAATTTACTGACCAACATGGATATTTCTTAATCGAAAATGGCTTCAATGAATATATCATAATGCTTAGCGGCACAATCATACCTGCTAGCGAATGCT
>JAGQMX010000012.1:10392-13112 GCA_020428425.1 Candidatus Saccharimonadota bacterium
GTTGACTGAAATTCCCGTAAGGTTTCTTGCTGTTTCTTAGATAGTTTTGTTGGAGTATCTACTAGTAGCGTCACAATATGTGCTCCCCTATTACTGCCTCTTAGCTGTGGTACTCCGTGACCAGACAGCTTAAAGTCAGTGCCACTCTGCGTACCTGCCGGTACTTTCATTTTTACAGTACCATCTACTGTCTCAACTTCAATTTCTGTTCCCAATGCTGCCGATACCATATCAACATGTTCCTCACTTAATACCAAATCACCTTCTCTGGTGAATCGCTTATGTGGTTTTACTCGAACATTTACATACAAATCACCCTTCGGGCCATTGGCAATAGCTTCACCTTGTTCTCGCAAGCGAATAGTTGCACCGTCATCAATACCGGCTGGTATTTTCAGTTTAATAGTCTTGGATTTATGCTGAGTACCTTTACCGTGACAAACCGTGCATTTCTTCTCTGGAACTTTTCCTTGGCCGTCACAGGTAGGACAAACCGTCGCTTGCTGGATGTCGCCAAATACTGTTCTAGTTACACGGTTAACTTGTCCAGCTCCTTTACAAGTGTCACAGGTTTTTAGTTCATGACCAGGCTCAGCAGTCGTTCCCTTGCAATGTTCACATGTATCGTTTAGCGACACTTTTAGATTACGCTCTAGCCCAAAGATACCTTCTTCAAAGCTTAAATCTATATTTGTTTCTACATCCCGTCCTCGGTTACTGCGTTGACGTTGTCCTCCTCCACCGAAGAAACTACCAAAGATATCTCCAAGTCCTAGATCACCAAAGTCAAAGTTTACGTTCTGACCCCCACCAAATCCACCTGCTCCACCAAATGGATTGCCAGCAGGTCCATCACTAGCAGCACTACTACCTACTCCAGCATGACCAAATTGATCATAGCGCTGTCTTTTGCGCTCATCTTTCAACACTTCGTAGGCTTCGTTAATTTCCTGGAACTTTCCCTCATCACCACCTTCTTTATCTGGATGATGTTGAACTGCCTTCTTCCGAAAAGCCTTCTTTATTTCATCGTCACTGGCACCTTTATTGATACCTAGTACATCGTAGTAATCTCGTTTAGCCAATTATTAGTCCTTTTTTGCCTGTTAATTCAATTCAATAGTTACCTATCTAGATGTTTAACAGTCTACACTAATAGATCGTAAAATCTAGACCGGTCAGACTGTTAAGTTCTACTTATCTTCTTTTTTGTCTTCGTCGACTACTTCACCCTCAACTGCTTCATCTGACTTAGCATCACCATCTTTGCTTTCACCGTCCTCTGGCTTTTCTTCCTTTGCTGCCTCCTCATACATCTTGGCACCAATTGGCATTATCTTGTCGGAAAGATCTTTAGCAGCTTTCTCAAGGGCTTCTTTGTCAGCCGATTCATCAGCTACGATCTTTTTAGCTTCCTCGATTGCTTCGTCGATGGTCTTAGTATCTTCTTCACTAATCTTATCTTTATTATCTGACTTCATTTTTTCTGCTTGGTAGATAGCACTGTCTAGTTGATTCTTTACTTCAATGCTTTCACGCTTTTTCTTATCTTCTTCAGCATGAGCTTCAGCATCTTTAGCCATCTTTTCTACTTCATCTTTAGATAGTCCACTACTACCCTGGATTGTTATAGTCTGTTCTTTACCAGATCCCTTATCTTTAGCTGTTACGTTAAGGATACCGTTGGCATCTAGGTTAAAGGTGACTTCTACCTGAGGGACACCTCGTGGAGCTGGTGGAATACCGTCTAGCACGAAGCGGCCTAGAGATTTGTTATCTTTTACAAATTCGCGTTCACCTTGCACAACATGGATTTCTACTTGATTCTGGTTATCTGCGGCTGTACTAAATACCTCGCTCTTACTGCTTGGAATTGTAGTATTTCGCTCAATTAGTTTAGTTGCTACACCACCTAAGGTTTCAATACCTAGTGACAAAGGTGTAACGTCTAATAGTAGAACGTCTTTAACATCTCCTTGCAGTACTCCACCCTGAATAGCAGCACCAATAGCTACAACTTCATCGGGGTTTACGCCCTGCATTGGATCTTTACCAAATATCTTCTTAACTTTCTCTACGACTGCCGGCATTCTAGTCATTCCACCAACTAGTACTACAGCATCAATATCGCTATTCTTTAGTTTGGCGTCTTTAAGTGCCTTATCACAAGGTACGGCAGTTTTGTCTATTAACTCACCAACTAGCGATTCCAGCTTAGCCCGAGTAATCTTGTATTCAAAGTGCTTTGGACCTTCGGCGTCAGCAGTTAAGAACGGTAGATTAATATCTACTTCATTTGTAGTAGATAGTTCAATCTTGGCCTTTTCAGCTTCATCTCGTAGTCGCTGCATAGCAGCTTTATCTGAAGTTACATCTACTCCACTATCTTTTTTAAATTCATCTACAAGATGATTTACAATCACTCGATCAAAGTCAGCACCACCTAGGTGAGTATCACCATTAGTACTCTTAACTTCAAACACGCCATCACCAAGTTCTAGGATAGATACATCAAAAGTTCCACCACCAAGGTCGAATACGGCAATCTTTTCGTCTTTCTTACTACCCTTATCTAGCCCGTAAGCTAGAGCAGCAGCTGTTGGTTCGTTAATTATTCGCTTTACTTCAAGTCCTGCAATTTTACCAGCATCTTTAGTAGCTTGGCGTTGACTGTCATCGAAGTAGGCTGGAACGGTAATAACTGCTTCAGTAACTTTGTC
>JAGQMX010000013.1 GCA_020428425.1 Candidatus Saccharimonadota bacterium
GGAGAAGGAAGTATCAAGAAAGCGTCTGACTTGTTACGTGAGAAATTAAAGAAAGAAGGACTATTTGAAGAATCGCGAAAAAAATATGTCACTTCTACTCCGCAATCTATTGGTTTGATTACATCACTAGAGTCAGCCGCTTACCAAGATTTTATTAAAATTATTAATAATAGGTGGACGGGATTGGATATACATATATTCAACGTTGGAGTTCAGGGTGTGAATGCTGTAGATCAGAATATTAAAGCGGTAGAGTACTTTAATGCTTTGAACAATGAGAATACTCCTGATCTGCTGGTGATTACTCGTGGCGGAGGAAGTAAAGACGATCTAAGTGTATATGATGATGAAAGGTTGGTAAGGGCGATCGCTATTAGTAATATCCCAACTGTTGTCGCTGTTGGCCATGAGGTAGATGTCTGTTTGGCGGAACTTGTTGCCGATAAGCGGGCTAGTACGCCGAGTAATGCTGCTGAGCTATTAACTCCAGATAAGCAGGCTGTGTTAAGTGAATTTAAGTCGCAAAGGTTGCAATTAGATAGTATGCTCAGGTCTACCCTCGGTGGCAAAATAGATCTGGTTAAACAAATCAAGGAGAGGTTAAACAATGCGATTAGCCGTGTGATATCCAACGCAGAAACAGAACTACATGCCTCTCGTCAGCTGCTATCTGCCTTAAACCCTGAACAGGTACTGAAAAGAGGCTACAGTGTGGTTCGCTACAATGGAAAGGCCGTAGGCTCGGTAAAAGACTTGGCTATCAGTAATCAGCTTGCCATAGACATGGCTGATGGGCAATTGCAAGTTACTATTGATGATATATTGAAAAAAAGTAATATGAATTAAGAATGTAGGAGATTTGGCAATATGACAAAAAAGAATTTTAACTTCCAGAAGAAACAACAACAACTAGAAAAAATATTACAAGAGCTTCAAGATGGAAGTTTGTCGATTGATGAAAATATTAAGAAGTACCACCAAGCAAATAAATTAATTGATGAATTAGAGAATTACCTTACCACTAGTAAGAATAAAATAACAAAGGTTATTGATGATCGGGCAAAGAATTAGGACATATGATCACAGAAATGTGGTAACATAACCAGTATGAAAAGACTAAATAACAAAGGGTCGGTTAACGTTTGGTTGATTGGTTTTATTGTAGTCACTCTGTTATTTCTAGGAGCAGCCGGTTTTGGAGTATGGGCCTTTATGGGTCGACAAGACTATAAAGACAACGTAGATCAAAAAATTGAGACAGCTGTCACGGCTTCTAACGCTGAGTTAACTACGAAGAAGGAAGCTGAATTTTTAGAGCGTGAGAAACAGCCATTAAGGACATATGCTGGTCCGGAGGCCTCAGGTAGCCTAACTATTAAATATCCAAAAACCTGGTCTGTGTATGCTGATGAATCAGGAAAGTCAGGCAGGCCTCTAGCAGGGTATATGCATCCCAAATTTGTGCCAGGACTAAATTCGGGTAATAACTATGCCATGCGATTTGAAGTAGTAGACAAAGACTATGCAAAAGAAGTACTGGCTCTAGCGAGTTACGTGAAGAAGGGCACAGTAAGAGCAACTCCATATACTTCGAAAAGTGACCCAAGTAACGTTGGTACAAGGTATGACGGTGAGATTGCTAATAAAGTACAAGGTGCACTGATACTTCTACCCTTAAGAGATAAGACAATTAAGATTTGGACAGAAGCAACTCAGTTTGTTCCTGATTATAACAAGATAATCGTCCCAAATTTTACGTATAAGCCATAGCAGCGGTTATCAATAAATTACAATATTCATTTATTTCATAGCTGGTATACTTCATAAGGATAGTAGGGAAGAATAGGCTATGAGGGAATCGGCAGAAAAATACATTAGACTTGAACAAAATATGTACTCAAAAGGTGCAAACAATCCTATTTTCTCCTATATTGCTCAAAACTTGCGAAGTGAGTTAACGAAAATAACTTCAAATATAGAGTACGCCCAGTTATCCGGCGATGTGTCTTTATTGGATGATTCAAAGTACTCCAGTCAATACATGCTTAGGTTAATAGAATGTTATCTAGACTTTTTAGATCAGACTAATATTTCTCAGAATGTCGAGCCTGTATCACTGTCGGCTTTGTTAAAAAATGTCGCCTCTTCAATGGCGCCATACGCAAAATGGCAACAATGTGATTTAGATTTAAATGTTGCTGGACGTTATCAACCGGTAATGGCAAATAGGGAAGTACTAAACACTGTGTTAACTAGTTTGAGTAGCGTGTTTATAGTCGCACAGAGTGAAGTTAAGCATAAAGCTAGACCAGTTATTACCTATGCCGTAACCAGATCTAATAAAGGTATAACGGCTGGAATTTATTCCAATGTAGAAGCAATAAATAGCGCAATGTTAAAGAAAGCTCGTAACCTATACGGGAAATCTGGTAACCCGATGAGTGCTTCAGTATCCAATGGTAGTGCTGGGTTGTACATGGCTGATTCGCTACTAAACAATATGTCTTATGGTCTTCGGGTATCTAAGTTCCATAAAATGACAGGGTTATCTGCCAGTTTTGAGCCCAGTAAACAGATAGCGTTAGTATGAGTTGGTCTAATGATTAAAGTACTATTTGTTGAGCCTGATCGCTCATTGGGTGAAATTTACTTGAAGTATTTTACTAAACTAGGCTACCAAGTAAAATGGGCTCAATCTTCCAATTCTGCTTTGGAGTTTATTGATAATTTCAATCCGGATTTAATTGTCTTGGAGCTACAAATGACTAGTCACAATGGCTTAGAACTGATGTACGAAATCCGCTCATACCCTGACTGGGGGAATATCAAAATAATGTTGAACACATCAGTCAAGGAAACTATGTTAAAAAAATCACCAACCTATAAGCAGTTGGGGGTAGGCAAGTATACCTATAAGCCAAATACTACTTTACAAGAAATGGCTGTTTCGATTGAAGCACTTGTAACGGCATAATAGTTAATATGAATACGCAATCATCAAAATCAATAATTCTATCCCGGACAAATTACGGTGAATCCGATCGGGTGCTTAGGGTAATAACTGAGGATGGGAATAAAGTTGCCCTGATGGCTAAAGGTGTAAGAAAATTAAAAAGTAAAATGGCTGGTGGTATAGAGCTATTTTGTGAGTGTAATTTAGTCTATCTTGGGAGTAAGGACAGGATGGGTACTTTAGTTTCAGCAAGAGTAGACACACAATATGCAAATATTGTAAAGGATATGGAACGTACGATGTTTGGGTATGAGATATTAAAGCTAGTCAACAAGGTAACTGAAGATGATCAAATCGCAGATTATTATCGGTTATTGTCTGTGACTTTGTCGGCAATCAACAGCCTTGATTTGGATCTGAATATGATAATTGTTTGGACCTACTATAATTTGTTAGAGATAACTGGCCATCGTCCAAATTTTTTACTGGACACCTCAGGAGAAAAGCTAAAAGAAGGCAATAGATATGACTTTGACATTCCAACTATGTCTATGGTCGAGACAAGTAGCGGGCAATATAATTCAGGGCATATTAAATTTTTGAGAGTGGTCGAGAGGACCGGAAAGCCTACGGCATTGTCGAGAATATCTGGTGCAGAGCAGATTGCCAGTGATTTAGCCGATTTATTTTCTAAGATGATAAAATTCAACCTATAGGTTTACGGGTGTTATAATAGTTTTCATATGAGCAAAGTTACTCTAGAGCAGATTGTCAGTTTATGTAAAAGACGTGGTTTTGTTTTTCAAGCTTCGGAAATATACGGCGGGCTAGCAGGTTTTTGGGATTATGGACCACTAGGTGTGGAGCTAGCTAATAAGATTAAGGCAGAATGGTGGAAATCAGTAGTTACAGATAAGGATAATATCTATGGTATCGATGGTGCGATTATTCAGAATCCTAAATTATGGGAAGCTAGTGGTCACGTTACAGGATTCACTGATCCATTAGTCGATTGTACAAATTGCGGAGCTAGGCATCGGGCTGACCATTTAGTTGATAGCGATTCAACAGATTTAACCGAATTGAAGAAGTTGCTGGAGGGTAAGACTTGTCCAACTTGTGGGAAAATGACATTGACTGAGCCACGAACTTACAACATGATGATGAAAACTTGGGTTGGACCAATTGAAGATGACTCATCGGTATCTTATCTACGGCCAGAAACTGCCGGATCGATTTTTATTAACTACGAAAATGTTCGAGAAACTATGCGCGCCAAACTACCATTTGGTATTGCCCAAGTCGGGAAAGCTTTCCGAAATGAAATCTCTCCTAGGGATTTTATATTTCGGGTCCGGGAACTTGAGCAGATGGAGATGCAGTATTTTATAAATCCTGATGATCAGGATAAAACCTACCAAGACTGGCGAGAATTTGCTTGGAAGTTCTTAATTGAGAGAATTGGTATTAAGGAAGATAGCCTGGTTTGGAACGAACATGCCGAGGACGAGCGAGCTCATTATGCTTCAAAAGCCCATGATATCTATTTTAAATATCCGTTTGGCGCTAAAGAGCTATGGGGTACACATAATAGGACTGATTTTGATTTATCTAATCACAGTAAAGCTAGTAAAAAAGATCTAAGTTATTTTGATGAGCAATCGAAGTCTAGGTTCACTCCTTTCGTTATTGAATCATCAGTTGGTTTGGGTCGTATGTTCTTAGCAGTTCTAGCAGATGCTTATAACGAAGAGGAAGTAAATGGTGAAACAAGGGTAGTCTTGAAGTTGAAACCTGAACTAGCTCCGTATCGATTTGCAATTAGTCCGTTGCTTAAAAATAAACCAGAATTAGTAAGTAAAGCTCGAGAAGTTCAAGCTGAATTAAAGAAGGTCTACGGCAATGTTATATGGGATGATAACGGTAATATAGGTAAACGCTATCGAAGGCAAGATGAGATTGGTACACCGTACTGCGTGACTGTCGATTTCCAGACTTTGGACGACGATACAGTTACAATTCGGGATCGTGACACTACAGAGCAAAAAAGAGTGAAAATAAGTCAGTTAGGTGATATCTAAAATGAAGAAAAAGGGGAACTACGCTTTTATCGATAACCAGAACCTAAATCTTGGTATTCGAAAGTTAGGTTGGAAAATGGATTGGAGGAAATTTAGGAGCTATCTAAAAGATGTATATAACGTTGAAGAAGCTTTTATGTTTATTGGCCATATGCCAGAACACGAGGAAATGTATCTTCAGCTGCACGACGCTGGTTATCTGATTGTGTTGAAGCCAACTTTCGATATGAGTGATCCGAAAAACATAGCTTTATCTAACACTAATCCAACTGCGGAAGAGAAGGCAGAGGATAAAAAACCGATAAAAGGTAATGTTGATGCTGAGTTGGTACTATGGGCAGTAAAAGAAATGAAAAATTATGATAAAGCCGTTATCGTCAGTGGAGATGGTGACTTCTATAGCTTAGTTGAGTACCTAGAACAACAGGGTAAATTGTTGAAAGTATTGGCGCCAAACAGTCACTATTCTAGACTGTATAATAAGTATGATGAATTTGTAGAGCGCCTAGACAGGCAGCGAAGTAAATTGTCGTATAGAAGTTCCAAAAGTGGCAGAAAACAATCAAAATAAATTAGATTTTCAGCCGGAATTAAACCCCAAGCAAATGCTAGATTTAGGTGTGTTTGGTGGAAAATATTTTGATGATATTCCAAAGGAATTTCCATACGATTGGTTTAAAGAGGCTAGGCTTAGTAAATCTAGCCCTGATCCAAAATTCAACTATTTTGAAGTGTTAGCCGGCCAACCGTATGAAGTATGGATCAAGAAAGGTTGGATAAACGAAGCCGACCCTCTGGGTTGGTTCCAATGGTACTGTCGATACTACCAAGGTAGACGACTTGGAAGTGAAGATAATCGGCAGATAAAGCGTTGGAAAGCTATGAAAAGACACATTGCCCAAGTGACAAAGAATTGTCATACCGGCGATACAACCTGTCGTCGTAAACAGCGTCAAGCCTTATTGCAGTGGGCCTACGATAGTCGAAAGCTTTAGTAGAGAACTGTTGGAGTTTACGAACTAGACAAACTCTACCTAAAAGGAGCATAATAGGGCCATAAATAGGAGGGTTTTATGAGCATAGAAATTAATTATGTAGCAGTTTTATTAGCTACACTAAGTAGTATGGTGGTAGGTGCAATTTGGTATATGCCGCAGTTATTTGGCAAAAGTTGGATGAAAATTACTAAAGTTGATCCTAGTAAAACACCCGGTAGTCCACTAAAGATATATGGGCTGACATTGCTAGCTAGTTTCTTAACAGCTTATGTTCTAGCACATACCACCTATATAGCTAACCAGGTTATTGGTTCATCGTATATGTCTAGTGCCGTGTCGACGGCATTCTGGCTTTGGCTTGGATTTATTGTTAGTCGACTACTGGTCCATGATTTATTTGAGCAGCGACCAACTAAATTAACCATGTTGAATGCTGGTCATGAATTTGCAACCGTCATGGTCATGGCCCTGATAATAGGTGGGTTCGGAGTATAGATGGCCGAAACTGATTTCAGTAGTCTGAGCGCGTTGTTTATAAATGCAACACTCAAGAAAAGCCCGCAGCCTAGTCATACAGAGTTGTTAATCGATATTAGTAAGCAAATCATGACTAAGCGTGGTGTTAAAACTGAGGTTATTAGATCAATTGATCAAGATATTGCAGCTGGTGTATATCCAGATATGACTAAACAGGGCTGGGACAGTGATGCTTGGCCAGAAATTTACAAAAAGGTAGAAGCAGCTGACATTTTAGTATTAGCTGGGCCTATCTGGCTGGGTGATAATAGTAGTGAGATGAAGAAGATAATTGAAAGGCTATATGCCAATTCTTCTCAGTTAAATGAGGCTGGTCAGTATGCCTACTATGGCAAAGTGGGAGGTTGTTTAATAACTGGCAATGAAGATGGAGTGAAACACTGTGCTATGAATGTGCTTTATAGTTTGGGGCACATTGGCTACACTATACCCCCGCAAGCAGATGCGGGTTGGATAGGGGAAGCTGGACCTGGCCCTAGTTATGGCGACAAAACCGAAGATGGTAAAGGTAGAGTTGGATTAGATAATGACTTTACCAATCGAAACACTACATTCATGACATATAACCTGATGCATCTAGCTAAAATGCTAAAAGTCAATGGAGGTATCCCAGCTGAGGGAAATCAGCGTACTCTTTGGGATGACGGTAATAGATTCGGATTTGAAAATCCAGAATACCGCTAATAACAGTACTCATAATATTGCTATCGCGAATATGCATAGAACTGATAAGGAATAGCGTATAATTGTTGATAATGACAAAAAAAGTCTTTCCAGATAATTTCTTTTGGGGTGCTAGTACTGCTAGTCACCAAGTTGAGGGGCGAACAGAGAACCAGTGGTCAGCCTGGGAGTTGGAAAATGCTCAGTATTTTGCAAAACATGCCAAATCACGCCTGGGTGAATTTGATAACTGGGATAAGATAAAAAATCAGGCAACTAATCCTGCAAACTACGTCTCGGGTAGGGGAGTAGATCACTACAATCGTTACAAGGAAGATTTTGACATTGCCAAAAAACTAAACCTCACTGCTTTTAGATTTGGTATCGAGTGGTCAAGGATTGAACCTGAAGAAGGAAAATGGGACGCCGCAGAAATAGATCACTACCGTAACTACATAGCAGAACTAAGAAAACGGGATCTTGAACCATTCCTCAATATCTGGCATTGGACGATGCCGACCTGGTTCACAGATAAGGGAGGTTTTGAGAAATCTGGAAATCTGAAGTGTTGGGATAGATTTGTAAGCAAACTAATGGATGAGCTTGGTGATGATATAAAATACGTAATTACCATAAATGAACCAAATGTTTATGCAACATTTAGCTATCTAACAGGTGAGTGGCCACCTGCTGCAACTAACCCCTGGTCATTTTTCAAGGTATATATAAACCTAGTTAGGGCTCATAAAAGAGCATATTCAATAATTAAGAAAAAGAATAAGAAGATTCAAGTTGGAGTTGCCGCCCAATTGGCTAATTTGCAGGCTAAACGACCAAGAAATATTGTCGATGTTAGCGTAACTCAATTTATGAGGTATTGGTGGAATTGGTGGTTCCTAAACCGAATTAGAAAACAGCAAGATTTTATCGGTTTTAATTACTATTTCACGGATTATTATAAGAATTTCACTAAAGAAAATCCTAGTGCTCCGCTTAGCGACCTGAATTGGTATATGGAACCGGAGGGTTTACACCCGCTATTGTCTCGAGTCTGGGCTCATTATAAAAAACCGATTATTATTACAGAAAATGGGCTTGCAGATAGTGCTGACTTAAATAGACAGTGGTGGATTGAAGAAACAATTGTTGCTATGGAGAGGGCATTGTCTGAAGGTATAGACATTAGGGGTTATTTCCACTGGAGTCTGCTAGATAATTTTGAATGGAAGTATGGCTGGTGGCCAGAATTTGGTTTAGTACAGATTAATCGACAAAATATGGTTAGAACAGTCAGGCCGAGTGCCAAATGGTATGCTGACAAAATTGCAGCACTACGAAAAGGCAGTCAACCTACTCAAGATAATACCTAAATACAAAGTTGTCGTATCGACAACATAGTTCTAAGAATGGTGGACCCTGAATTGTTTAGCATACTACATGTTGTGTATAAACCTGTGAATACGTACATACTGTGGATAAACCTGTTCATAAACCTACTGTTTACTATTAAATTGACTTGCAGTGGGTAGCTGTGGGTAGTATGCTCTATTCAGTGGGTAATCGTGGGTAGGACAAAAAGTCCTAATCATTGGTAAACCGCGGCACATCAAAAAACAAAAACTATATAAAACAAATTTGGAAAGGTGAGATGGCAACTGTCGACTATTTCGAACGAAAACTAGACGATAAGCGCAGGTTAACCATACCTAGCGAACTTCGTGCTGAGTTTAGTAACGGGGTAGTTGTTACTAGAGGCTTTTCGAACTATATCCATATTTATCCAAAAAGTGTTTGGGATGAGCAGGTAGAACCGCAACTCAAAGGGAATATCCTCGATGAGAAAATTGCAGATCTAAACGTTCAATTCCGAATTGGTAAAAGCGAATCTCCTCTAGATGCAAAGCAGGGGCGAATAACTCTAGACCAACACTTATTAGATTATGCCGGTATTGATCGGCAGGTTTATGCAGTTAGAGCCGGAAGTTACTGGCGTCTGACTAAAACAATATAGAGTTTTGGTACATTAACAATTGAACGTTACGTACGATTAGTGAACATTAATCGAGATCAACTATTCGGCAGTCAACAAGTGACTGAAGGCACCACTTAAAAACCTTAGTACATTACTTAAAAAACACCTCCCAAAACTCCACCTCACACATAAGTCTCTCAAACATAGTTAAAGATCTAAGGAGCGTTATATAGGGCAACCTACACATAACAACTCCCTAACGATCTCTAGCAAACAAAAACAAAAAACCAAACAAAAACAAAAAGTTGGCTGCTGATTAGGTGATCTTGAAAATAATGGTAAAATATATTTATCATTAAAAAACAAAAATCACAAAAATAAAAAGATGACAGAAAAGAATCACCAATACCATGTACCGGTATTAATCGACGAAGTAATTCGTCTGTTAAGCCCGAAACCAGGAGATAGCATCTTGGATTTAACGGCCGGTTATGGGGGTCACAGTAAAGCTCTAAGGGCTAAGACTGAACAAGGGCCAATAACTCTGGTAGATAGAGATGAAACTGCAATCAAACAGTTAAAAACTCTATTTAAGGATAAGAATGCAAATATAATCCATTCTGATTTCCTAGGCGCCAGTAAGATTCTTTTAAGCCAAGATAAGTCATACGACATTATCCTGGCAGACCTCGGTCTATCATCTGTGCACCTTAATATCGCTAGCAGGGGTTTCTCCATCAAGCATGATGGGCCACTAGATATGCGCATGAACCAAGCTCAGGATTTAACTGCCTATCAGGTAGTGAATAAATATTCAGAGCAAAAGTTAGTAAGCATTTTGAAGGAATATGGCGAAGAGTATCGAGCGGAAAGTATAGTTCACAATATTGTGAATAATCGACCAATCGAAACCACACAGCAATTGGCTGAAGTGGTGAAAAAATCTTTTCGAGGCCATTCCAAGGTTCATCCAGCAACTAAAACATTTCAAGCTATCCGTATTGAAGTAAACGAAGAACTGTCGCAGTTGGCGCAGGCATTGCAAATCTGGATACAAATGTTAAAACCCGGAGGAAGACTGGCAGTTATAAGCTTTCATAGTCTAGAAGATAGGCTGGTAAAAGAAAAATTTGCCGATCTATCAAAAAATAAATATGAAGCTGAATTACAACTACTGACAAAACGACCAGTCCTAGCAGATAAAAATGAATTAGTTTTTAATCCGCGTGCTCGAAGTGCAAAACTTAGAGTCGCAGTGAAAATAAAAAAAGAGAGGGGTACGCATGCCTATACAGGTTAAAAGCTCATCCCGTGCATATAAAGTACGAGTAAAAGTACTTTAGTGCATATCGGCCTCCGCGACAGAGCGGGGGCCACCAAAAAAAACAAAAATAAAAAGAAAAAAAACAAAAATGACATATTCAAATTCTATTGCTGCAAATCGTAAAAGATATGCGATGCGCAATCAAAATACAACCAGTTTTAAAGAAGAAACCCGAGTGCTTGGGCCGATTAGTAATGCTATAATACTTATTGTTCTGGCCTGTGTTCTTGGATTAATATATTTAACTCAAGTTACAAAAACCAATTCATATGGTTATAAATTAAACTCACTAACAACTCAAGCCAGTGAGTTACAGCAACAGCACGATGAATTAGAAGTTGCGTCAGCTCGATTACAAGCACTAGATAGGGTGGCAAATAGCGATCCTGCCAAGAATTTAGTGTCTGTTACTCCTAGTAGCACTCTAACAAACTAGTAGGAGATTGGCTGATTCTAGTAAGAAAATTATAAATGAATAGACAAATAGAAGTTGCCAAAAATCACTTAAAGCCATCTACGCGTATAGGAATAATGTACGCTATTATTGTTTTGGTGGTTATTATCTTCGGTATAAGGTTATTTTACCTGCAAGTTATTAAATACGACTACTATAAAAAGACAGCCTTAACTGGACAACTCAGGGAATACCAGATTCCAGCCAAGCGGGGAATCATTGAGGCATTTGACAACAATGGGGTGGTTCCAATCGTTCTTAACGAAAAAAAGTACACACTTTTTGCCGATCCGAAATTTATTACAGAACCAGAAGTTGTGGCTGCTAAAGTGCAGGGAATTATCGGAGGCGATAACAGCAAAATTGTTGAAAAGCTCAAGGCTGATACCAGATATTCAATTTTGGCAAAGAAATTATCTACTGAACAAAAAAATAGTTTAGATAAACTAGATCTTAAAGGGGTCGGAACAAGAGAAGAATCGGTACGTACATATCCTCAAGGAGATTTAGCCGCCCAGCTACTGGGATTTGTCGATGACGAAGGTAATGGTAAGTATGGGTTGGAACAATATCTCAATGGTAAATTATCTGGTGAACCAGGGCAGCTGAAGGCCATAACTGATGTGAAAGGAGTACCTCTGGTTGCCAATAAGGATAATGTAATAAGTCAACCAAAAGACGGCGACCGAGTTCTACTGACGATAGATTTGAGTATGCAGAAGCAGTTGGAAGATATTCTAAAAAAAGGATTAGATCGGGCATCATCCAAATCTGGTAGTGCACTTATAATTGATCCTAATACTGGAGCAATTAAAGCGATGGCTAACTATCCTTCGTATAACCCAGCTGAATTCTATAAGGTTGAAGATGGCAATTTATTTAATAATGCTGCAGTTAGTTCACCTCTAGAAGTAGGCTCCATTATGAAACCGCTAACAGCTGCCGCTGCCATAAATCAGGGAGTTGTTACACCCAATACTACATATTATGATCCTAGTTTTTATAAAATCGGTGATGCTACAGTTAGCAATATTGAAGAAGATGGTGGGGCTGGTACAAGAAGTGTTAAAGATATATTAGAGTTGTCTTTAAATACTGGCGCAACTTGGCTACTGATGCAAATGGGTGGCGGTTCGATCAACCAGAAGGGCCGTGAGGTCTGGCATGACTATATGGTGAATCATTATCGTTTCGGCCGGCAAACTGGCGTAGAGCAGGGGTATGAGGCGGCTGGTAGTATTCCTGATCCTAATGAAGGTTTTGGTTTGGACATCGTATATGCTAATACTGCTTTTGGTCAGGGTATGACAGCCACTCCGCTGCAGATGGGGGCTGCTCTTAGTGCGGTGATAAATGGCGGTAATTATTATCAGCCTCATCTTGTAGATAAAGTAACTAGCAACGATGGTAAATCGTCGACTACCGAATCTAAGGTACTGAAGTCAGGTGTGGTAAGCCCGGGTGTTAGTAATCAGATGATTGATCTGATGGAGGGAGTCGTCAACAAAAACTATTATATATATGGCATGAGCCAACTCAGACCTGAATATTCTATTGGCGGTAAGACCGGAACAGCTGAAATAGCAAAGCCTGGTGGCGGATATTATGAAGATAGGTATAATGGAACATTTATGGGGTTCATTGGAGGTGATAAACCTCAATACGTTATTGTAACAAGGGCAAATGATCCTGGCATCGGTGGGTACGCAGGCTCCCGTGCTGCCGCTCCGATATTTTCTGACACCGTCGAGATGTTAATCAATAACTTTAACGTAATACCGAGATCGAGGTAGTATAATGGTTAGCAAAGGAATTATAAGTATACATGGATGATTCAATACGATTAGTAGTAAGTTCGGCATCACTGGTAAAAATACTGACCTTAGGTTTTATGGGCTTTTTGGTTAGTATGTTGATCACCCCAATTTACACTCATTTGGCATATAAATATAAATTCTGGAAGAAGGGTAGGACTACGGCGTTGGGCGGGGCTAAAGCCACAGTATTTGCTGAACTGCATGGTGAAAAACTCAAAAGATTAATTCCTACTATGGCCGGTGTTATATTTTTAATATCTGTAACATTGGTAACACTTACTTTTAATTTAAGTAGGACAGAAACTTGGTTGCCGCTCGCCGCCTTTGCAGGAGCTGGATTAGTCGGATTGATAGACGACATCATTAATGTAAGAGGCGATGGTCAAGGGGTGGCTGGCTTGCCATCAAAGATAAAGCTATTACTAATAGTTTTGATATCGCTAATTGGCGGATGGTTCTTCTTCGATAAATTAGATGTTACCAGTATTCATATACCTTATTTAGGCAGTCTAACACTAGGTATATTAATAGTTCCGCTATTTATGTTTGTGGTTGTTGCTACAGCTAATGCGGTTAATATTACCGATGGTCTGGATGGGCTAGCTGGTGGTTTGGCTGTTATTGCTTTTGGGGTATATGCGCTAATTGCCTTGCTTGAACAACGTCTAGGTATCGCTGCATTTTGTTTAACTATAGTTGGTAGTTTATTGTCGTATACTTGGTTTAATATTTATCCTGCCAGGTTTTTTATGGGGGATGTCGGTTCATTTGCCTTGGGAACCAGTCTTGGGGTGGTGGCTATGTTGACTGATACGGTTGCGCTACTTCCAATTATTGGAATAGTGTTTGTGGCCGAAGCTGGTTCAGTTATTCTTCAAATTACTTCCAAGAAGCTTAGAAATGGAAAAAAGATTTTTAAAATTTCTCCTATCCATCATCATTTCGAAGCCAGCGGTTGGCCTGAGGCTAAAGTAACTATGAGGTTCTGGGTAGTCGGACAGGTTGCTGCATTTGTAGGCCTAATAATCTTTGTAACAGGGCGCTATCTCTAATGCAGTCTGGCGCAACCCGGCGACCATTAGTCGCAAGCAAAATGAATAGAAGACACAAACCAGATTATATTTTGGTACTCCTAACAGTGATTCTATTAGCTATCGGGCTGGTAACGGTCTATGCAATTAGCCCTGGTCTAAGCGCCCAGAAGGGTGTAGGTGAGAACTATTATGTCATTAAACAGCTAATAGCTGTTGCTTTGGGTGTCGGTGCTTTTGTCATAACATCAAATATCCCCGTCAGTACCTGGAGAAAGATTGAAAAACCGTTAATCTATACGGCGATTGGATCATCGGTGATAGTGCGACTTTTTGGGGAGCAAGTCAATGGCGCCTACCGTTGGATACAGGTTGGAGGATTATCCTTTCAGGTAGCCGAGCTGATAAAATTTGTCCTAATAATATGGTTAGCTGGCTTTTTGACGACTAGATTTAAAAACAATCAGTTAGAAGATACAAACGTTACCTTAAAACCGATAATGATAGCGTTAGCATTAATAGCATTTTTTGTGGCGTTTTTGCAGAGTGATCTTGGTTCAACAGGTGTGATGGTTATGATAATGGCGTCGATGGTCTTTGTTATAGGTATGCCAGTAAAGAAGCTGTTGATGATCGCTGGTTTAATTGGGATTGGCACAATACTGTTAATTTCAACTAGTAGTTATCGTCGAGATCGATTAACTACATTTTTGAATCCTACTAGGGATTGTCAGAATACTGGGTATCAAGCCTGCCAGGCATTAATTGCAGTTGGTTCAGGTGGGCTAACCGGTCTAGGGCTGGGACAAGGCGTTCAGGCCTACGGATACCTACCCGAGGCGGCTAATGATTCGATTTTCGCAATCTATGCCGAGAAGTTTGGTTTCATTGGTATATGCGTCTTATTAGGCCTGTTGTTAGCATTGTTTGCGCGTATTAAGAACATTATTAATCGAACGGCCGATACTTATTCCAGATTACTACTAGTTGGAATACTGGCTTGGTTAAGTACTCAATCATTTATTAATATTGGAGCCATGATTGGCCTATTACCTCTAAAGGGGATTACTCTGCCATTTATTAGCTATGGAGGCACCAGTTTGGTGTTTATTACAGGGGCAATAGGTTTAGTATTTCAGATTTCACGATATACTAGTTATAGTCCAGTTACAGAAGAATTAATAAACGGAAGTAAAAATGAAGAAGATACTACTAGTCGGAGGCGGTTCAGGAGGGCATATAACTCCAGTACTAGCGGTCGCTGACGAGATTAAAAAGATATCGCCAAAGACTGAATTGGTATATGTTATTGCAAAGGGCGATAAACTAATTTCTATGCCTGAGGAATGTGGGTCGGTGGACAAGGTTCGTACTATTCGTGCAGGTAAATTTAGACGTTATCACGGGGAAGGGTTAAAGCAACTGCTAGATATTAGAACGATTGAAAAAAATATTCGCGATATGTTTTATGTATTTGTTGGTTTTTTCCAATCACTTAGTCTTATAAGGTCAGAAAAACCAGAGGTAATTTTTATAAAGGGTGGATTTGTCGGTATGCCGATTGGATTAGCCGCTACAATATTGAGGGTCCCATATATTACTCATGATTCCGATGCAGTGCCAGGTTTAGCGAATAGGATTATTTCCAAAGGTGCAGCGCTGCATACAGTTGCTATGCCAACTAATGTATACAATTATGAATCTCGGAAGACAGTCCAGGTGGGGGTCCCGGTGAGTAAGAGCTATAAATTTGTATCTGAAAGTACTATGCAGGCTGCTAGAAAAAAGCTTGAACTACCTATCGGCAAGTCCATCGTCCTAGTTACCGGTGGTGGATTAGGTGCTGTCAGGCTTAATACTGCGGTGACTAAAATCGCAAAACAATTGACTGAAAAAAATAGTGTTCACATTGTTCACTTAGTTGGTCCTGGTAACAGTGAAAAAGTTATTGAACAGTATTCCGCACAAAAAGTTGATCCCCAGTCGGTTACTGTATTGGATTTTGCCCCAGATCTTTATAACTATAGTGCTGCAAGCGATATTATAGTCACCAGAGCAGGAGCTACCACTTTAACCGAATTCGCTATCCAGGCAAAGCCTTGCATAGTTATCCCGAATGCCAACTTAACTGGTGGACATCAATCAAAAAATGCTAGTGTGCTGGCTAAATTAGCAGCTATTGAACTGGTTGAAGACAGGGAAGTGGTAAACAATCCAGAAGTTCTCCAAACAACAATACTAGATTTGCTTAACGACAAGAAACGGCAACAAGAACTGTCTGACAATATTAATAAAACTGTAATTCGGGATAGTGCAAAAAAAATCGCAACTATACTTTGTGACAGTGGTCTAGGCAAAAAATAAATGACCAGAAAATTATTTAACCGAAATACAAAAAAACAGGCAACAACCCGTAGCGCCAATACCTCACAGCGCAATAAAAAATTTTATGCATACAGCTCAGATAAACGACAAACTAATTCTAGATCTAAAGACACTACCCGCGAAAGTCATAACCGACTAGAAGTAGATAAGCCTAGGCCTAGAATGAAACTCACTATTGAGAGACTATCAATTTTAGGGATCATAATATTAGTTGCAGGATGCTTGATGTATATATCGACACTATCATCAGATGCCAGGGTAGCAGTAAACACCGACAAAAAGTCAAAATTACTACACTCTAAACAAGAATACCAGGCAGCCTTGACCGACATTCTAGAACAGTCGGTTTTGAATAAGAGTAAACTTACAATTGATACCAACAAAGTTGGACAGGAATTAAAAAAACTGTTTCCAGAAGTTAACAAAGTAAATGTCCTATTACCTTTAGCTGGTAGACGCCCTACTGTCGAAATTAACACTGATGAGGTGAAACTCATCATTGTATCAGGAAATGAGGCATACGGAGTCGGCCAGAGCGGTAAACTACTTATACGGGTAAAAGATAAACCCGAGATAAACCAAGGACTACCAAAGGTACAAGATGATGCCGAGCTAGATTCTAAACTAGGCCAGAATATATTAACTAGTCAGGATGTTGCTTATATACTCAATGTTATTGAACAATTAGAGGCTAAGAATATTGCTATAGAATCAATAACGCTACCCCAGAGAGCTGCTGAGATGCATATTAAGCCGAAGGGCGAGAAATACATAATCAAGTTCAGTTTTTTAACGGACTACCGTATTGCGGTAGGGCAGTACCTATCATTAAGAAAGAAGTTAGCGACCGAAAATATTTCACCAAGTGAATACATTGATTCACGAGTTGAAGAAAGAATTTATTATAAATAGTATTTAAGCAGTGCCGGATGAAGATTTTGTCACTTGGGTATATGCTGTTCTATTCTCCCCCATTATGTTCGTAAAATGTTCATGTTATTGAATTTAGTAAAATACTGAAAAAACTATACAACAATAAAAAACTAACAAAAAGTCAAATATATACAAAAAGGGCATAGTGAAGGGGGAATGAATAAAAAAGTATAATTCGAAACAAAAGTCAAATAATGCAAACTACTTGTGGATAAAATTACACACAGACACTAGGAGCTTGTGGATCAAATATTGAATATATGTTTAAGCCTATGAGTTATCAGTCGTAAATTAAGTAGATAAGAGCTTGGATGGAACACAGAACACCAAGCGTAGTTCAATTAATGGTAATTACTGCAAATACTCCCCTGACATAGAGGTATTAGTTTATAACTATTTTCAGTATATACGAGTCGCAAAATATACATTGTGCGACGTAGTATCATAACCTATTCTACCATTCCATTTACCTATATATATTTTCGATTTTCTATTTTTATTTTCATTTTTTAGTTTTTGTTTTATTTTTCTGCCCTACTTACTTGGTGCTCTATTTTATAGTCATTCAGTATCGTTCATTGCTATATATTGTTGCTATATTAATGTTCGTAAAATGTTCTGATTTATTTACAATCATAATATATACAAATACAGCACGCATGTATAATTCTATGCCTTCTATTATTACTTGAAATTGTTAAGTGTTTGATTTAATTCTATCGAGCGCCTTAGAACACTCAACACCCTGCTCTTCTTTGTTGCTTTTTATGTATATGTATTAGAACTTATATTAGCCTTCAGCTAAGGTATATGTAGCTTTCGCAACTCGCTTGAACTGATCTTTGCCTTGTAGGTTGAGAAGGATGGTAGTTTCTTTTACATGGCGGCTTTTAAGTACTCTTTTAACGATTTCATCACGGTGAAGTGGTTCTCCGGCCTTTTTTAGTACATCGGAGATTATATCGGCTACAGTCCCTTTAGAATAGCCCCATTCTTTTAGCGCATAGATTCCCCGTCCAATAAGAACAAAACGACCATCTTTTATCAGCTCGTTATGTATGGCTTGGGTTGTAACATTGTTACGTTTAAACTCTGAGTCTTTAATAGATTTCGCAATTTCATTAAAGTGCAGTGGTTTACCTTCGACTTGGAGGATTACATATATTTTATCCCGGATATTCTTAGGATTGACGGTAGGCCATTTGATTAATCCCCATTTACCATTTAAGGTAGCCAGTTTCTTACTGGTACTTGCTAAGGCCTCTACGTGCTTAATATCTGAATCACTGACTGCTTTAGCAACTTCTTTGATGTTAGTTGGCTTACCAATAGTCTTGACTGCTTCAGCTACCTTAGTTATTTGTTTTCTGAGAGAATCTTCACTGTGAGCATTTTTTAGGCCGACTAGATGGTAGAAATTATCGTTATCTTCGATTACGACTAACTCTGGGCTAAGGTGGGCTATGAAAGATACTCTAGATTGGCTAATACGATCATTTGTTGAAGACACCTTCCCTGTTAGGGTACCAATTCTAGCTACTTTACCTAATTGTTCTAGTTCGCTAAGTAGTCGTTGCTCGGTTTCTTTGATTAATGGAAGACCCTTTTCTCCAGATTCTTTTAACTTGGCAATAACAGCTTTCTCAAGCTGCCGGACCCTTTCCCTAGTAATGCCGAGTAGTTCACCAATTTGTTCTAAGGTTTCCTTGCGGTCAAATAGGCCGAAACGTCGCGATATAATCTCTCGTTCACGCTCTTTATCGATGGTCTCGAGAATACCATTAACAATTGGTTCTAATGCTAGCATATTTTCTGAGTCGGTTGCCATTTTTGCAATCTCCCTATTAAATCTATTGAATATCTGTCAATTACCTGTAATTATATACTTAAAACATATATAAGTCAAATATATCGTTTTACAAGTATATTGTATCAGCAAATAGCCAACTTAGCACAAAAGTTATATGTCAATATTACTGCAATATTTTGTTGGATAAGATACAAATATGTGGAAAAGAGAGGAAAATTGCTTATTTACGCTTTTTCTTAGGGAAGCGCTTCTTTTGTGGAGTCTCTTCCAGGATCTTCTTAGCCTGGTCATGAGTTATTTCTTTTGGTTCAGTACTTTTTGGTATTTTGGCATTCTTCTTACCATCTGTCACATAAGGGCCATAGCGACCATTTAGCACTTTAATGCCGTCACCGAAGTCCGTGATATTCTTCTCGGCTTCTTTCTTTAGTTTATCGGCGTATAGCTCGTTGGCTTCTTTTTCGGTTATCTTGTGTGGGTCTAGGGGTTTAATCGATACAAATAGTTTTTCCACTTGTATGAATGGTCCAAATCTACCGATGTTAGCGGTTATCTCTTTCCCATCGGGGGTTAGTCCTACAACTCTTGGTAATTTGAACATTTCCAGAGCTTCATCTAGGGTGACAGTTTCTATCTTGGCGCCTTTTGGCAGTGGAGCAAATCTAGGCTTATTCTCTTTATCTTCCGAATCTCCCATTTGTAGCATAGGACCAAATCGGCCAAACCGGGCTAAGATAGGCTTATTAGTTTTTGGATCTTTCCCAATTTCTCTAGCTTGGGCAACATCACTTCTTTTTATTCCACCTGATTTTTCGATTAATTCGTGAAAGGGTGTATAGAAGTCTTTGAGCATTTTATTGCGCTCCATGGAGCCTGAAGCAATTTTATCTATTTGTTCTTCTACATCGGCAGTAAAGCCATAATCGACAATTTGATCGAAATAATCTGTTAAGAAATCACTAACCACTTGCCCACTAGATGTTGGTACTAGTTTCCCGCGAAGCGAGCCAGTTTTTTCTTGTAATATCTCTCGATTAACTTCACCTCCCTTCAGATTGAGCTGGATTACCTCGCGTGGTTCACCCTCGCTTTCGCCTTTTTCGGCATATCCTCTAACCTGTATGGTGTTAATGATTGTGACGTAGGTAGATGGCCGACCAATACCCAGATCTTCTAGTTTCTTAACCAAACTTCCTTCGGTATATCTAGCTGGTGGTTTAGCGAATAGCTGTTTAGCTGTAGCAGAAATTAGACTTAGACTGTCTTTGGCTGCTACTTTTGGAAGGATATTCTCGGTTTTACGGTTGGCCTCGTAAACTTTCAAAAAGCCATCGAAGACAATTATTTCACCTTTTGCTTCAAATATTTCCGGATTATCGGAAATATCTATCGTTACCACGGTCTTTTCAAGCTTAGCTGGACTCATCTGGCTAGCTAATGTTCTGTTTCTGATTAAGTCGTATAGCTTTTGATCGTAGCTATCACTACTAGCTTTCTCAGTAGCAACATTTGTCGGTCGAATAGCTTCGTGAGCTTCTTGGGCGTTCGATGATTTTGTCTTGAAGGTTCTAAATTGGTGGTACTGTTCGCCAAATTCCTTTTTTATATAATTAGTTATTTGAGACAGAGATTGATTGCTTAGATTTACTGAATCAGTACGCATATAGGTGATCTTACCTTCTTGATAAAGTCTCTGAGCGCTGCTCATGGTAGCTTTGGCACTAAATCCTAGACGACTATTAGCTTCCTGCTGCAGTGTGCTAGTGGTGAACGGAGGAGCTGGATTGCGGGTACCAGGACTGGTGGTTACATCAGATACGATAAACTTTGACTTGGCAATTCTTTCTAAGAAATCCTTAGCTAGTTTTTCGGATTCAAGTTTTTTCGGTAGTTCAGCTTTAAACGTTTCGCCATCGGCTTTTAATTCTGCTGTTACCTTAAAAGTATGAGATGATTCAAATTCTCCAATCTCTTTTTCGCGTTCAACTAGTAATCTAACTGCTGGGGATTGCACCCGGCCTGCCGATTTTCCACCTGGGACTTTTTGCCAAACCACTGGAGATAATTCGAACCCAACAATTCTATCCAGTATTTGTCTGGCCTGCTGAGCTTGTACTAGGTCCATATCTATCGTCCTAGGCTTCTTTATGGCGTTTTCTATGGCTTCTTTAGTAATTTCATGGAATACAATTCGATTAGTCTTGGCAGGGTCTAATTTGAGTACCTCACATAAATGCCAAGCAATTGCCTCCCCTTCACGATCTTCATCAGTTGCCAGCCATACTACACTTGCGCCTTTAATAGCTTTTTTTAACCCAGTAATGATTTTCTTTTTTTCAGGATCTATTTCGTATGTTGTCTTAAAGCCAGCTTTTATGTCAATTGGCTCAGAGCCATCTTTGGTCTTTTTGGCTATTGATCGGATATGTCCAACGCTTGAGAGTACCTTAAAATCACTACCAAGATATTTCTCGATAGTTTTGGCTTTGGCTGGGCTCTCTACGATTACTAGGTTTTTAGACATATTGCTTTAGTATACCATCTGTATTAATTGTGTTTAGGCTTATTTGCCTATATATCAAGTAATACGGAGTTTAGGTGATATTAGATGATTCAAATTGAAAATACTTTTGAATTCAGTTGCATAGACTACTTGATACCAAGCTTTAATGCAAACAATTTAGTATATCTTCTACTCCTAGCACTGGTGTAGCCCCTTTTTGTATCAGGCTATTGGTGCCAGCTGATTGTAGACTACTAATATTCCCAGGTACTGCCATAACTTCAGTTGCTAGATCTAAGGCAAAATTGGCCGTGTGTAGACTGCCACTTTTCTCGGTTGCCTCAGTTATGACAACTATATCTGCTAGAGCTGCAATGATCCGGTTTCTAGCAATAAATTGATGTTTTTGCGGCCAACCACTACCGTCCCGATATTCTGAGCAAAGCATACTGCCTTGCTTAATAATACGCTGAGCAAGTGCTTGGTGGCGTTTGGGGTAAATATTGGTTACCGGTGAAGGAAGAATAGCAATGGTTGAACCTCCTGCATCTAGAGCCGCCTGATGAGCAATTGAATCAATACCTAAAGCAAGTCCGCTAACTATTACTATTCCTGCCTGAGAAAGCTCTCTTGTGAGCCGTTTAGTGATTGAGATCCCATAGGCAGTTGGCTTACGACTGCCTATAATAGCTACTTTTGGCTTCGAAAGAAGTTCCAACAGGTTGCCACCAACGTAGTATAGATCTTTTACAGGTTGGTGAAGTTGCTTGAGTTTAATGAATTGGCCGAAATAGTCGGAGTCTGGCGGCATATTACTAAAGTTAATCCTACTAACACTCATCATTAACTACCCCCTTATGAATACTGATCAAGAATAAATTATGTGAATAGTTAATATCTAAAACAATGAAAAGTATATTACTTATATTTATTAACACCTAGTTGAAATAAGCACAAAAATATAAAATGGTATTGACATTATGTAACCAATTTGCTATTATTGCAACTTGTAATTACTCTTTTAGAGTTAATTATGTACATTCTACCCCAAATTCTAACAATTGT
>JAGQMX010000014.1 GCA_020428425.1 Candidatus Saccharimonadota bacterium
ATATTATCGATGAAGTTCACATGCTAACTCGTGAAGCCTTTAATGCGCTATTAAAAACTCTAGAGGAACCACCCAAACACGCTATTTTCATCTTGGCTACAACAGAGGCTCACAAACTTCCGGATACTATAATTAGCAGAACCCAACATTTCACTTTCAAACCGATCGATGATACTGATCTTTACAGTCATTTAAAAAGCATAGCTAAGTCAGAGAATATATCAATCGACGATGAGGCTATAAAGCTGATAGCCAGTCACGGTGATGGAAGTTTCAGAGATAGTATTAGTCTGCTAGACCAAACATCAACAAACAACGAAACAATTACCACTGAAACGGTCCAGTTAATGCTTGGTTTGGCCCCGCGGAAAACAATTTCGCAAATCATCGATTCTCTAAAGACTACCGATCCAAAAGAATTAATAGAAAAACTTACCGATCTTAGGGAACGAGGTGTACAAACTGGAGTTTTGTCCAAGCAACTATCCGAACATTTGCGTTCAAATATAATAAATGACACTAAGTTTAGGGACCAAAAGTATTTAAGATTACTAGAAGCCATAATTAATTCTTCAGGCAGCGTAAATCCTGAGAGACAGCTTGAAATTGAACTATTAGACTTTGTAATTTCATTTAGCTCACCTCAACAAAAATCTGTTACAAAACCAATATCCGATAATACCTCGATTCCAAAAGCCCCAAAAAAGGTTGAGCAGGAAAAAGAACAAAAGAAAGTAGCATCATCTTTAACAAAACCAAATCCAACAAATATTCATAATACTAAGAACATTGTATTAAAAGACCAACCTAAAGAAAAAACTCAATCGAAAGAAGCCGATGAAACAGATATTCAACTAAACTCGGAATCTTGGCCTGTAATATTAACCGCCGTTAAGCAAAAATATAACACGCTGTATGGTGTACTTCGAATGGCTGACACTACCTTCGAAGAAGACAAATTAATATTATCTTTCAAATTCCCATTTCACAAAAAAAAGATTGATGATTCAAAAAATAAGACAATAATCAGTGACCTAATAAAGAACAAAACTGGTCAAGATATGGAGATAATCGTTCAATTAACTAATAAAGTAGAGACTCCAAAACCGGCAGTAGTAACAAAATCTAAGGCAATTTCAAACGTAAGCGATATTTTTGGCGGTGCTGAACTGCTAGAATCATAGGTACACATGAAACCAAATGAAGCAATTGTCCCACCACAAAGCTCAGAAGCTGAGGCTAGTTTACTCGGAGCGATATTAATTGACAGTGATGCTATTGTTAAAATTGCTGACATTGTCAGTGCTGATGATTTCTATGACCCAAAACATGCTCGAATATTTGAAGCCATAACCCATCTTTATGAAAAACATAGCCCAATAGATGTACTTACTCTTTCTGATCAATTAAAAAGTTCGGGTTTTATTGAATACGTAGGTGGTGCATCCTACCTGACAGAGTTAACTAACTTTGTGCCAACTGCTGCACATGCCGAGCAGTATGCTCAGATCATAGCCCAAAAAGCAATCCGCCGTAAGCTTATAAAAGTTAGTCAGGACACAGTAGAGATTAGTTACAACGAAGAACGAAATTTACAAGAATTAATTGAAGAAGCAGAAACTAGACTATTTGAAGTTAGCCAGAAACATGTAAAACAAGACATCAGTAGCATTGAGTCAGTTCTTGGTGAAAGCTTTGACCGTCTTGATGAACTTCACAAAGATAAAGGAAAATTAAGAGGCATTCCAACTGGCTTTAAAGACCTAGATAACATTTTAGCCGGCTTGCAGCGTTCAGACCTTTTCATACTTGCTGCCAGGCCGTCGATGGGTAAGACCGCTTTTTCTTTATCACTAGCCCACAGCGTATCCCTAAAAGCAAAAGAACCTGTTCTATTATTCAGCCTGGAAATGAGTAAGGAACAGCTTGTAGACAGAATGCTAGCCACCGAATCGGGAGTTGATGCTTGGGCACTAAGAACAGGTAACCTAAGTGACAATGACTTTGAAAAAATTGGCCATGCTATGGGTTCACTTTCTGAAGCCCAAATATATATTGATGATACCCCCGGTATTACTGTCAGCGACCTACGCACCAAAGCACGTCGTGAGGCTCATACTCGGCCGCTAGGCTTAATAATTGTTGATTATCTACAGCTGATGAGTGGCGGCTCTAAATTTGGTGGTGATGCCAACCGAGTTCAAGAAATTTCTGCCATTTCCCGAGGCCTTAAAGGCATAGCACGTGAGCTGAATGTACCACTAATTGCACTTAGTCAGTTATCCAGATCAGTTGAGAGTCGCAACCCACAAATTCCACAATTACAGGATCTTCGTGAATCTGGTTCCATCGAGCAAGATGCCGACGTCGTAGCCTTCCTATATCGTGAAGAATACTACAACCCCGAAACTGAACGTAAAAATATTATGGATGTACTTATTAAGAAACACCGTAATGGACCAACTGGTGCCGTAGAACTCTACTTTGATAGGGAAAAACAGCAATTCCGGTCAATCGACAACAAAAGGTCCGACCCATTCAATTAATCACGATCTAATTATAGTTGGCGTGATATAATCAGGGTATAATTATTATGGTAAAAAAGTATTTAATAAAGACTTATCGGTCACTGGATTGGCAATTAATCGGAATCTTTTCTATTTTTTCTTTGTTATTACTATGTTTGTACGTATTCCGAATTAGCAGTTTACTCCCGGGCTTCACTGCCGCCGAAAAAAGTTTCATTAATAATGCTAGCAGCCTACGCACAATATTTGACAACCCTCTATTCGCGCCTCATAAAATACTTCAGTATATTATGATAAAACTTGATCATAACGGCTTCCTAGCAATGAGGATGCCTTCTATTCTGCTAGGTACTATTGTAGTAGGCATGTTCTATACAGTACTACGTAGATGGTTTAACGTATTCATATCGGCAATTACAACATTATTGTTTGCAACAAATAGTTTTTTTATCAATAATGTCCGCTATTCATCCCCGGAAGTGACAATATTAATCGCAGTCTTACTATTAGCATACGGACTATGGTTAAACACAAAGCCATCACCTCGCATTGCATTGTTAGCTGGTGTTTGTATTGCGGCCTTATCTTTATATACACCAGGACTAATTTGGTTTTTTATGGTGTTTCTAGTCTGGCAGAAAGATAATCTAATACACATCTTCCATAAGGCACGACCACTATTTTTATTATCGGTACTGATTATTATTCTTATAGTCACCCCCTTATTAATTTCACTGATCAGCACCCCTGAAACGATTACAACCTATCTTGGTATACCATCACAACTACAGAACGCTGTAATTAATCTGCCAAAAAACTTAATAATTATTCCATATAATTTATTCTGGCATGGCAGTAACTCAATCGAGCTCAATCTTGTAGGAACACCAATATTCGATATTTTTATTTTAGCGATGTTTATCTTAGGCTTTTACTACTTTATTATTGAAAATAAGAAAAGATTTTCGGCTTTAACGCTAACCGGTATTCTACTAGTCTTAATTTTCATCGCCCTAAATAATTCACGATACCTAGTGTTACTTGTTCCTCTGGTATATATCGGGGTAGCCTCAGGCATCAACGAAATGCTAAACAAATGGTATGCCAAATTTCCAAATAATCCGATAGCTAAAGGCCTAGCATATAGTTTAGTAATTGTTGCAGTAGCTAGCTCCTGTTTCTATAACTTAAATAAATACTATATTGCTTGGCCCCAGACACCAGCAACGAAAAAAGTATTCCACATACCGCCAAATCCTAGTCAAAAGACTATAAATATTAATTAGCAAAACATTACTACCACATTACTAACAGAGTTGTTATACTTATCTATGTAATAAGGAGAGAATTATGAGTCGTTTTGATCAAGCAAAGATGCTTATGAAAGTTAAGAAACTTCAAAAAGAACTAAAAAAGGAAATCATTACCACTGAAGAAGGTGATGGTGCAGTTAAAGTTGAAATAACTGGTGAACAGAAAATTAAGAAAATACATATTGATCCGGAACAAGTTGACCTAGACGATATAGGTGAATTGGAGCGCTGGATTGAAGATGCTGTCAAAGAAGGAATTTCTCAAAGTCAGAAACTTGCTGCTGAAAAGATGCAACCATTTATGGGTGCACTAGGTGACTTAGGCCTGTAAACAAATGCAGGTACTGCCAAAAGCATTACAAGATTTAATAGAAGCCTTTGGTGCCTTACCTGGGGTTGGCCCCCGATCGGCCGAGCGCTATGCCTATTTCACGCTACGCTCGGATAAATCCATCGCTGATAAACTCAGCTCTAGCCTGGCAAACCTTCATAATAATATTGCCTACTGCAAAAAAACTTTTGCACTTGTGCCTAACGGACAGGAATATTCCGAACTCTACACTGATCCTGAGCGGGATAAATCTATTATTGCCATCGTGGCTGAGCCCTTCGATATTGTATCACTAGAAAATACTCGGGAATTTAATGGCACCTATCATGTACTAGGAGGTCTGATTTCTCCGATCGATGGAGTAGGTCCCGAACAACTACATATTAAAGAATTGATCCAAAGAGTTGATGAAGATAAAGTGAAAGAAATCATCTTAGCAACCAGCGCTGGCGTTGAAGGTGAATCTACCGCGCTGTATGTTCAGCAGCAACTTGGCGATAGAAAAGTAAAAGTGAGTCGACTAGCCCGAGGCCTGCCAGTAGGTGTTGACATAGAATACGCTGATCAAATAACTCTATCCAGGGCTTTAGAAGGACGTCAACAAATATGAATAGCAATTACCCACAGTACGATCAGGCGGACACTATCCAGAAGATTATTAATGAATCTGAACATATCGTAGTCATACAAGCTGACAATCCAGATGCTGACAGCCTAGCAAGTGCTCTAGCCCTAGAAGACATCCTTGAGAATGCTGGTAAAAAAGTTACTCTATACTGCGGTATAGATATTTCTCAGTACCTACACTACATTCCGGGAACGGACCGAGTAGTTAAAGATTTACCAAACAACTTTGATAGCGCCATACTAGTGGACTGCAGTAGTATTAATCTTCTAGAACAACTTGAAAAAACTAATTCGATTGGTGCTCTACGAACTCGTCCATTTATCATCTTAGATCATCACGAAATTGATAACACAATAACTATAAATAATACTGCTATTATTGATTCCGATGCAGTTGCTACTGGTGAATTAATTTACCTACTAGCTCAGCATCTCAACTGGCAAATATCTGAATCGGCGGCAAGCCTCCTAACTACCTCCATCCTGGCTGATTCACTTGGCTTTAGTACGGAAAAGACTTCAGCTCGTCCACTACGGGTGGTAGCTGACTTAATAGATAGGGGAGCGAATCTTGCCAAGCTTGATGAAATCCGGCGCAGGAGTATGTCGAAGCCTATAGACATTATTACCTACAAAGGTAAACTATTGCAGAGAATAGACTATTTTCTTGATAACCAACTAGCTATGATCGATATACCTTGGGAAGAGACACAGCGATTTAGTCCGCACTATAACCCAGCTGTGTTGGTACTTGAAGAGCTAAGATTTGCCAGAGAAATAAAACTGGGCATTGTTTTAAAAACTTATCCAGATGGACGTATCACTGGTAAGCTACGAAGTAATTATGGATCTACTATTGCTGGAAAGCTGGCCGAACATTTCGGTGGAGGTGGCCATCCAAGCGCCTCTGGTTTTAAAACCAAAGACTATAATTTAGAAAACATTAAAAAAGAGATTATCAAAGTTGCTAACCAGCTAATTATCGAGGAAAGCAAAGTATGAGTAACTATAAAATCAGGCTATATAATACTATGACTCGCAGTGTTGAACCATTTGAGCCTCTGTCCGAGAACTCTGTGTCAATCTATAGCTGTGGTCCAACCGTCTATCACTATCTGCACATCGGTAACTGGTCAGCCTATATATATTGGGATGTGTTAGTGCGTACCTTAGAACTACAAGGCTTAAAGGTTAAATGGTATATGAACATAACTGATGTTGGCCATTTAGTAAGCGATGATGACAGCGGGGAAGATAAACTTGAAAAAGGTGCTCAGCGAGAGGGCAAGACCGCTTGGGAAGTAGCCGAATTCTACACAGAAGATTTCCTGCAAGGTCTAGACAAACTGAACATCTCTATTCCCAAAGACCACCTAGTTAAAGCTACTGACAATATAGACATCCAGATAAAGTTAATATCTAAACTAGAAGAACTAGGATATACCTACAAAATTGCCGATGGCATCTACTTCGATAGCTCGCGCCTAGCAGATTACGGCAAGCTAGCTAGATTAGATATCACCGGACTTCAAGCAGGAGCTCGCGTAGACATCAAAGATAAAAAGAACCCTACAGATTTTGCACTCTGGAAATTTAGCCCAAAAGATAGTAAAAGAGATATGGAGTGGGAAAGCCCTTGGGGTACTGGATTTCCGGGTTGGCATATTGAATGCTCAGCTATGGCTATGCACTACCTAGGCCAGACATTAGATATCCATACCGGAGGGATTGACCACATTCCAGTCCACCACACCAACGAAATCGCCCAGAGTGAAACAGCTACTGGAGAAACCTTCGTAAACTACTGGCTGCATAATAACTTCATGAATATTGACGATAATAAAGTATCTAAGAGTCTAGGGAATGTAATTCTGCTTGCAGATATAGAAAAGAAGCATCATAGTCTAAAAGCTTACCGCTTAATGGTACTACAAAGCCATTTTCGTACCCAAAGTAACTTTACCTGGGAAATACTAGCAAGCGCTGAGCAAAGACTGCTAGGTTGGCAAGCAGTTGCCGATATGCGCTTCCAGCTGTCCAAATTTGAAGAGAATTCTAATGCTAATACTGATACAAATTCTGAGCAATTGCAAAAAAATCTAGAATCAATTAAACATCAGGTATTAGAATGTTTATCTAACGACTTAGATACACCTGCTGCGCTAGTAACCATAGAAAAGGGAATCGATAAAATCCAAAAGAGTACCTATGCTTCCACCACTATCATAGAAGAATATTTCCAATTTGTAAGTAATGCTCTAGGGATTAATCTGCTGGTAAGCAAAGATATAGATCAAACTACAAGTAGTCTAATTAACAAACGTCAAACAGCCAGAGATAGCAAGGACTGGAAAACTGCTGACCAATTACGTAGTCAGCTTAAAGAGCAAGGCATACTTCTTCGAGACTATCCAAACCACCAACTTTGGAGTAGAGATACAATTCAGGAATAGATATCTAAAAATCTTAGTTACTATTAATCGGGTTTGTTAGCAATTTTTCTTTGATAATAATCTATTATTACGATACGCAAACAAGCAGCGACTGGGATGGCAATGAATGCTCCAAGTAGCCCACCAAAACCAATACCGAGTATTGCGGCAATAAAAACAAGTAGAGGGGTCAACTCACTTTTTTTAGATTGAATATATGGCTGGATAGTTACATTTTCTATTTGTTGGTAAACAATAAAGAACGCCAACATTATTATTGCTAGTGGCAATGAAGAGAGCAGCGATACCGAAACCACAATTGTAGCTCCAATTAGAGTACCAATCATTGGAATCAGTCCAGTTATGGCAATTATCCCGGCTAGACCAACAGCATTTATTGACACTCCAAGTAGAGTACTAGCAATTAGTAATCCGAATAGTGCAAAGACAGCTGCAATAGCAGATATTAAAAGCTGGCCATTTACATAGCTAGTGACTATGTCGTACATCTTATCGGACATATCTTCGTAGTATTTTCGTTTCTTGGGGGTAATCAATTTAAGAATTTCTTTTTTCCAAGTTGGACCCTCGATTAACATCATAAAGGTCATGAACAACACAGCAATGGTAGAGACAATTCCACTACCTATTTTACTTGCTGAAGAAATTACCGGCTCTGGAAGATTACTGGCTCGTTTACCAATTTCGTTGGATATATTGTCCACTTCATCGCCGAGGTCATAGGTAACTACAAACCGACCCAATGCTGTATTTTGATCTTTAACGCTAGCTATAGTGTCGGGTAGACTGTCAATAAAATTACGTGTTTGATCAAATAAAGGAGGTACAATAATTAGGAACATACCTACTAAAATAAACACTACCGATAGATAGGCTATTCCAACTGCTGGAGCCCGTTTCTTCATCTTCATTTTTTTGGTGATGTAACTAACAACTGGATTTATTGCAATTGCTAAGAAAAATGCTACAAAAATTAACGACAGAGGTTGAGCAATATTTAGTATGAACCGCAGACCTAGTAAAGTAGCAATTACGATAAAAATTACTCTTAGTACAGTTCTGTTACTTATTGTTACTTGAATTTTTGTTGTATCACTCATGCTTCCTATTATCCCAATATTAGTTAACTTTAGCAATAACGCTTTGATAAACTTCTAATATTTGTTTGCCGACTACTTCGACATCGAAATCTTTGATCGCTTCCTTCTGAATTCTTGCTAGCTTCTTCCTTTTTTCTTCGCTGTGTAGCAATTCAAGCAACAATCTAGCAAACTCTACTGTATCTTGTGGAACGAAAAGAACCTCTGGAGTTTTGGCTAACACAAAACTATAGCCGGGATTCTTTCCTCCGACTACTACACCTCCACCGGAGGCAATCGCTTCAACTACTACAATTCCAAAACTTTCACCGGATATACTAGGCAGGGCTACAATTTCGGCTGAGCTGAGTAATTTAGGCTTTTCTTCCTCGCTAATCCGGCCTCGAAACTCAATAATCTCTGCCAAATTGTGTGCCACTACGTATTGCTCTAGTTTTTTCCGGTCAGGTCCATCACCGGCAATTACTACCTGTAGATTTAATGACTTTTGATTGGATATTAACAGATCAATAGCCTTAAGTAGCTCCATACAGCCTTTACGCTGAACCAATCGACCAAGAAACACAATCCGAATATTACTATCATTGTTTTTAGTACTCGAGACTTTAAAAGAAGTGAAATCAACAGCATTTGGTATTACCTGCGACTCGATGCCCATGGCAGTTTTAGCAAAGCTTTTAGCTGCTGGCGAAACAGATATAATCTTATCAAACCGCTTGATTGACTTATTAGTTATCCAATGAAGTATCTGAGTGCCGATAAATTGCAATTTACTATACGGCAAAATATGAAAGGTACCGACAATTCTGGTTTTAGCAGGAGCAAGATTGATAATCCTTCCAGCAAGAACCGGACTAAATGGTAGTTGTACATGTAAAATATCGAATTGCTGGTCTTTGAGGAGCTGTTTAATTTGTTTTTTATTCGAATGGGTCGGGATACTTAGAACATTACGATTAAATTTAACTGTTAAATTTCGTGCAAGGCTATGAACGTTAGTAATATCCGTCCGTTTAGTACCCCCAACTAAATAATGCACTTCGTGGTTCTGACAAGCTAGCCATTTGCCTAGCGTTAAAATATACTGCTGAACGCCGTCTGTAGAATCTAGACTATCGTCTAGCACAAAACCTATTTTCACTTATTTGCCTTACGCTTTTTCAATCCTTGTTTATAAACATCCAGATACATTGAGGTAATAATTGAATAATCGAATTGTTTAATGTGATTCTTCGCCCATTCTAGCCATAATTTTCTAATCTCTTGGTCGTAGATCAGTAGTTCCATTCGCTGCCAAAAGTCATCAGTACTTTTAGGATTTACTAGACTCAGCCGTCCCCGGCCAGTCATCACCGTCTGGTAGCCTGAGTTATTACCAGCTAATGTTACACAGCCTGCAGCCATCGCTTCAACTAACACAATACCAAAGCTCTCCCCGAAAAGGGCAGGACTAACAAACAAATCTGCTTTTTGAAGATATTCGATTTTCTTTTTTTCACTTACAAACCCTAGGAATTTGACATTTGGTGCTTGTAATTTTTCTACTTGAGCTTCAAGGCTTTTTCGTAATCCACCATCCCCGATAATAATCAATCTAATATCTTTGTGGTGCTTGCATAACTCAGCGTATGCTTCTATTAAATATCTTGCACCTTTACGTTTTTCTAACCGACCAACATAGACAATTGTTTTAGTTTTATTGGTCATCGATCGGTTCTTATCTTTATTATCTTTTGGCTGGTACTTATTAATGTCTATACCGTTAGGAATAATTGTCACCTTGCGTTTCGGAGAATAAACTATAGCTGATTGTTTTGCGCTGTCTGATACGGCGGTTACTAAATCAATTTTCGGATCAATGTATTTAGCATAGGGTAACATAAAGGTCACAAATGACTTACTGACTGCACCGGAGGGAAGGGTAGCATGCATTGTACCAATGTTTACAGCGTTTGACCGACTAAGTAACTGGGCACTTAACACCGGCATACCTGGTTCATGTAGGTGCAAGATGTCGAACTTATGTTCTTCGAATAAAGCATCGATAGTTTCATTTGAGCCACTCATCCCGAGATCAGCTTTCGTTGCAAAGGGAGTATTAAATTCAGTAGAAGTTCCGATAAGAACTAAATCATCTGGTACATCTTTAGGTACTTTTCGAGGCTTTGGTGCAATAATTCTAACGTAGTGACCGCGCTGCTGCAGTGTATCGGCAATTCCTCGAATTAATACCTGTACACCTCCAGGTCTGAAGTAGTTATACGGACATACAATCCCAATTCTCATATTAAGGTAATTATACAGTATTAATTAATTTGGGCGTAAGAATTAAGGTCTTCGAGCTAATATTCTTCTAAGCCTCTTGGGTATATACTGCTCAGCATCTTCGGCAGTAGCAATTACCGTTGGGCCGTGATGTTCAAAGTCAGTGGGGATAATATTCACTTTCCGATAAATCACCGCTAAATGTTGCTCCACGATATTATTATCGAAATAACGATCATCTTGGACACCAATATGGTACACCGGAAGATCAATTTTTTCGTTTAGTAAATCTATCTTCAACATTGCATGTCCGGTCTTCATATATGTCCGGACGTCATTGCACCGCCACAGCTCAACTTCGAAATCGATTCTTTTCTTTCTTTCCTCAGCATCTGCGTCCATTAGTTTAGCGTGATTATCACCAACATGGTTATAGGTTGCTCTTATCAATGCCGGGCGCAAAACAAGGTATTTTATGATCGCGGCTGGTAGCCTTCGCGAAAACAAACTCGAACCTATACTCAGTAACCGATAGTTCCGCTTACTGAAAATAAATTCCTCGTGATTAACAAAGCCAACCACACTAACTAATAAATTTACCTTACTGGTAAGTTCAGGGCTTCGCTGAAGCATTCTAGTAACTATCGAGAAACCTAGCGACATGGCTACAATGGTTACTTTCTTTTGTTTGTATCTGAGTTTCACGAAAGCTGCCAAATAGTCAGCTAAATTATCTAATGTTGGGGTAATTCCAATCTTGTAAAAACTATCCATGCCGCCAAAACCTGGTAAATCAGGCATCGTAACCGAACCATATTTATTGAGGACTTGCATGACGCCAAATTGTCTCTCCAAACTAGCATGATGACCGTATACGAATAATATATGCCGTGTTTTATTTTTTGGAGCGGGCATCTTAAGCATCCGACCTTGAAGCCCATTCATTAGTAATGGGAACACATAGTCGGCAGGATCTTTAACGCCGCGTTTATTTTTTGATTTAGGCATTGTATAAAATGTACCTAAATTATACGTTTATGCCAAGCATTAAAGGAGTTTTCTGTCTGAGGTTAGCAAATGAAATTACTATTAAATACAGTTAACTATTAAATATACGTTTGAATTTCCACCAAAAGTCGGGTGGGTTAATTGTACCGGTTTGTTTAACCGCCACTGTATCACTGCTTTGACCTAGCGTCACCTTAGCCGATCCTATAACTTGTCCGTCAACTGTTCTTTCAACCTGGGTCACGTCCGTTACATCCAGCGTATATTGCGGCCGGTCTTCTTGCCACCCAAAAAGCGAAAGGTCACTTGCACTAGTTATCGCTGCTTTTTCTCCCCAGGCTGTAGCTATTACTCCAAGTTGTTGACCTTCGCTCAAGACAGCTACATCATTGAACCCTGATTTAGCTTGTACAAAAACTAATGGCTGAATGTCTGTTATCGCTTGATCGACTGTCTTAGCTCCCATAATAACCGCTATTACAGTTGATTTAGTATTATCTGGATGAGTAACCACTGCCGATACCAGGTAACATCCGCCGGCTTGATTGGTATTTCCAGTCTTGATTCCATTCACACCATCTTTATTTAGTAGCCAATTCGTGCTTGTTACCGTACCGCCATTCGGAATAACTGCTTGCGATTGGCCGACAATCTGGGCAATTACTGGATCATTCATTGCTAATTCACCAATCCGGACCAATTCAGCAGCCGTACTTACCGTGTCAGGCGAAAAACCACTGGAATCTGCTACTGTTGTCTTAACAAAGCCATTTTCTTTTAGATAGTTATTGGCATAACTTACATATTCTTCCTGAGAACCAAATGTATAGTTGGTAAGTGTCTCAGCCATGTTATTAGCTGAAGGTATTAGCATCGCTTGCATTAACTGTTTCTGGGTTAAGGTTGTACCAGGTAAAACTGGAACTATTGAGCCATTTACTAAATAGTATTTATCGTAAATCTGTTGGTCAGCTTTGGTGATTGGGATATCATCACCGTCCTGATTTAAGGCAAGCGGTTCTTTATCCTGTACCACCAAGGCGGTAATTATCTTGGCCACGCTTGCAGTTGGCTGAGGTTCATCGCTATTATTGGAATCTATCACCCCCTTGCCAACAATACCAACAGCCGACTGTCCATAGGTTGGCCAGGCAAATTTTACCTCCGGTCCAGTACTCAGTTCTTTTCCTGGAGTAATAGTATAGGCAGGCAAAGGCTGGTTATAGCGATGATAACCAACCCAACCAAGTCCAATAATTATTCCCATTATTAAAAGTAATACAATATATCGACGATAGTGACGCTTATGCTTAATTCGTGGTAAAGCCTCAAAGTGTTTTGGTTCAATTATCCTCATGATACTGCCCATATTATAGCAGTAGCGGGATGAGACTAGGGTAGGGGTTTAATAGAAGGGGGAAATAGTGTAGAATACATCTGTTATTAGGGCGTGGCCAAGTGGTAAGGCACCAGTTTTTGGTACTGGCATTCGGGGGTTCGAATCCCTCCGCCCTAGCCATATAGAAAATATATAACTTCTTTCTTATTTAGGTGAGTAGTAATTCTATCTTAGAATAGTCGTAGAGAATTTACAGAACAACCTCATTCTCCCAATAGACTAGTGATAATAAATAAACGGCAATGCATAAACAATAATATTAGAATAATGATTATTATTGTCTGATTATGATTTCTTCAATCTCGCATAGAAAATAATCAAGCGTGCTATCATTATAGATGATTTTAGATGAAATAGCTTTGATAGCCCCTAGCGAAGTATCTATATTTAAAGCTCCGTTATGCTCGACTGAATCTTGCTCGATAAATTCATCAAATGAGCTATGATCTCCTCTAGCCCTTGTCAGGCTTCTCTGATACCTATCCTCCAAAGGAGCATCAATATATATTAACCTCCCTTTTTCGGTGTCCATAATTGCTTGTGCCGCATCAACAGTTCTTATGCCGGTGAATACAGTGTCGCCACTTACATCTTTTAACGCACAGTCTAAAAGTGGATCTATGCCATCGTTTTCTTCACGCAGTCGTGTACCCAGTAACTGAAGGGAGGTCCTCCCGAGACTAATATTTAGTTCTCTGGCTTTTGCCCTAAGCAGGTCACCTGATGATATTTTATTAAATCCAAATTGTAATGAAAGATATTCCGCTGCAACATCTTTTCCACTACATGGTGGTCCTGATATTCCAATTATCTCCATAATATGGTATATTATAACATAATTATACGAAAGTACTTACCTTGAAAAGACTGATTGAAGATTTACGAGCTCCAGAGCCAATACATCAATTCCTAGAGACCAACGAAGAATGGGTTCAAACACGAGCACGTCAACTGGGAGTTGCGGCAAAGTACGTTACAACTCAGGCACTTTTGCACCTACCTTATTATAGTCCTGAAGCTATAGTTGCAACAACTCCTGATGTTTTACTTGATATTAACATGAAGGTTGTCAGTTTAGGGGAACTTTACAGTAATACATACAGCAGACTTCATGATGACACGGAAATGTCGCTTGTAACATCAGAAGCAAAACTCAAAGGGCGTAATCTCCTTACGCTCCACGAAGAAGCAAGCGTAATACCTGTTCGGTTTGATACGGTTCCAGACTATTTAGCAGATGAAGTTAACAACCGCTTACACTACATTCATTCATCAAGAGATGACAGTGTCGCAAACTATGGTCTCTTTATTGATAATGCCGAAACACCATACGCTAGTGTAAGCTTTAGCCGGTGCAAAAGAGGCTATCAGGTGGATGCCCTCAATAAGACTACTCATCTCAACCTGGAACCAGAGCAGGTATCATCAATGACACGGGCTTTTACTTTCAATAATGCACCGAAAAATAGTATGAGCAAACTATTTCATCAATCACATTACCAGATCAAACAGGATTTCCCAGATATAAGAGCTATCATAACAGCTTTAAATCCATATACGGGATTTAATGGAGGTATTTTTACGGGTGCGAGTTATACGCCCTACGCATTAAGTCCAATGGAATATTGGTATGATGCCAATGGTTATTATGTTCCAAGAAGTAAAGGTATTAATCCCCAAAACACAGAGACCCCACCAATCATTTGGCTAGCACGTGGTATAGATATTATCGCAGCGAAAGCTATTGAAAATTTAGCAATAGATAAAATAGGGCATATAACTCAGGATGAATATCAAAAAGGATAGAAATAACTACAATACTGAAAGCTTGATTATCTCTGATGATGAAGCAAGGTATATCCTATCTATCGAAAATCCGGACAATGAAATAAGCCAAATGCTACTTGAAATCGCAATAAATACCTCAAACAATTACTCATTTGTCGACCATCAGACTTACCCCCGTCCTAATCACCCACGAAAAGAAAAGAGACTCTCTCCTGAATTTACTTTTGCGGCGATTATTACGTCCTTACGCTGCACATTAGAAACCGAACAGCGTGTAGTCAACAATCTGATAAATATTACACAAAGTGATTCAAAAAAACTCAATTCTATCAAAATTGACTATCTTGAAGAAATCTTAAAGCCAGCCGGAATGGCAAGACAAAAGAGCATCTGGATCAAAGAAGGACTCAGTAAACTCCAATCTAACCAAGAATATTACATAGATAGTCTGCGTCAAATGTCGACAGAAGAAGCCCGAAGAAAGCTACTTACCCTAAAAGGCGTTGGACCAAAAGCTGTTGACTGCTTTTTATTACTTGGGCTTGATATTCCCGTATTTCCAGTTGATATAAACGTATTCAAGCTCGTTACCAAACTATTTCCAGAATATGTCACAAAAAACCCCGATGTCCAGCCAAATTTTTCCAACCCGAACCATGTTCGTTCAACTAAACTATTGCTAGAAGGTAGCTTTACCCAAGAAACAAAGTTATATCAAACACTCCATACCTATTTATTGTTAACTGAAAAGTATAAAATAGTAATATGACATCGAAGAAAAATACAATATTATTTGCCACAAAAAACCCTGGAAAGCTAAAGGAATTTAAAAAAACCTTCGATAGGTTAAATCGTAATCGTAAGGTAATTTCATTTACTGACTTACACTATGATATTCCTGATTGTGAAGAAACAGGCAATACATTCGAAGAGAATGCACTCTTGAAAATTCAAAATGCTCGTCACTACCTTCGAGGAACTGATAAAGAAATGATAGTTATCGCTGACGATTCAGGTATGAAAATAGCCAGCCTAAATGGTGAGCCTGGAGTATTGACACGTCGATGGAATGGCAGCAAGATGTCTGATGATGAAATTATAGATTACTGTCTAGAGAAAATAAAAGGATATAATGATAGATCAGCATCATATATTAGTTGCATCGTAGTATCAACTCCTAATAATTTTAATAAAGTGATTACTAGTGAAAGTAACGGAGTTATTCTTCAAGAACCAAAAAACAGTTCAATAATGAAAGGACTGCCGTTTAGGTCTCTCTTTTTTGTACCAATACTGAACTTAATGTTTCACGAGGTAAGAGATCTACCAGTCGAAAAACGAAATGGATATATTCTTGCACATGAAAGTGCTATAGAACAAATAGCCACCTATTTAGACTCAAATACAGCTTAGTAGGGAGAGTATATCGAATATTTAGCCCCTGCTTACTAAATGCTATTCTTTTTCTTTTGATTATATATCGATAAATAATAGATTGAGGCTATACAGGAAATGTATAACCTCGGCTACACCACACCTACATCTCCACCCCAAAACTTACCACATAAGATCTCAAAAAGAGACATCTCTTCCACTCGGTTGGTTGAATAGATCAAACGACTCTTCACTAGTAGTCTTAAATCGATGGATAAGGTTTAATATATAACTCATCCTCGCTGTCTTCCATGATAGACTTTAGTTGCTTAATATTTGTTTCATCGGGCTCAATCTCGTCTGGAAAAGTTTGATTAAGCGACTTTGGCCCTAGCCAAAACTAACTTCGAAACTATATTTTTGAATTATTACTCGATACATCCCGATAATACTAATGCTTGCATACCATTAATAGCTTAGCTACAATTTACTTCTATATGTTTGAACGACTCCGCAGAAACCACGAAATAGAGACTACTCCTGAAATGGGTCCACATGAGCTATTTGAGCATACTGAAAGATATGCCGAAGCACTACTGGATAAGACTGGACGAACTGAAGCTATTTGTAGTGAGGTTGCTCTAAATAGTGCTGGTAGCAAGGCAGGTGGGTTGATCTCAGTTTTCTATAGAACTGAGGCTGGTTATCAGATAGACTTTTACCTAAACAGCACACAACCTATTGAGATTGCAACTTTCGACAATATATCCGAAGACCCTACCCAAGGTCCACAAGCTTACAGATCTACGTTTAGTAATATGAGATTACCCTACGACCAACTATCCTATGCTAACCCGAAATTCTTTGTTAGTTCACTTGAGAGTATGTTTGGAAAATTACCTCAAGGAATAGAAATTGATCAACCCTACGACCGTTTCGCAAAATATACATCCTAAATAGGATCTATAAACTAGCTGGATTCTTCGGATCTAGACCTATAGCCTGTAAAACTTCTTGAACAGTTACAGTCCCTTCAGGTTTTGCTACATCTATATCACCATCATAGGGTTCAACATTTACTTCAAGCTTGAAGTCGTATGCTGAGTCCTTGGCAGTACTCCCAACAGACATCTTAGCCTTGGTCTTCTTTGTCTGTAGGTTAGTTGTAATATTAGTCTGGACTTCAGATTTGTTTTTTTCACTTTTGTAATTCACGAAGATAGTAATATCGTCAGTGCCTGTGTAATCCTGGCCAATGTCTGCATATGTTCCGCTTTCATCAGGGTCAGTAAATCTAACTTTGTATATAAGTTTATACTTAGCATCAATCCAAAGATCAAATTCATCATCAAGATCAGATATCTTTGCACAGTCGTCTAGGGCTGAGGTTTTTTGACTACTAGCAGATTCTCCGGCTATTCGTTTAACAGAAGGAAGCTCAGTAACTTGTTCGACGATGGTCTTACAGTAGTCTTTAGTATGTTCGGTATTAAAATTAACTTTATAGTGATAAGTTTTTTTACCCTCCACAGTTTCCTTAGCTACAAATTCTATAAGTTCCAACACTGCCTTTGCTTCATCGGTTGTAAATACGTATTCATCACTTACATCACTGACTACATTCGCTATCTCAGCAACTTCAGCTGCGGTTATCTGCTGTTGCTGCTGTTCTTTGTCACCCGGGACGCTGGCCTCAGTAGGTAAATTGGACTGGATATAGTCTGAATCTACAGCTATCCATTTACTTTCATACTTAGCTACTTCTGGAAATAATGCATCAAAGCCAAGTGCTTTTAAGCCATAAAATTGAAAATAAATATCTGGATATTGTTTGCCTTCCTGCAGGTCAGTTAGTAGCTTCAGACCAAGATCGACATTCTTAGAATCTACATCAGCTTTGAATTTTAATTCACTACTAGATTTAAGTTTATCGAATTGACTGTCTAGACTACCAGTAAAATCTATCCCATCTGCTTTTCCACTCATAGTGGCAGTAACCTTAGATTTGCTGAAGGTCTCGAGTGTTTCTTTCTCGGTTGCCTGGGTAGATAATGTCTGCAGGGCAGTACCTGAGCGATTTAAACCAGTATTCCATACATTCTTGGGAGTATTAGGGAAGTAGATAAAACTAAAGTAGGCAACGGCTGTGGCAACCAGCAAAAATAATATTCCGAATATTAATAACAATTTCTTCGTAGATGACTTTTTCTTGGATGGCGACATATCGAAAGCCGGCGGCATTTGACCACCAGTTACTGGAGGCTGTCCAGATTGTGAGAACTGAGCATTATTTGATGGCTGAGGGGGCATAGAACTGCTCATACTTCCGGGACTTGCAGGCATCTGACTACCGTAGTTATTTTGCCCTACTTGTGAGTTCTTTTGATTTAATGGTGCAGAAACATACGGATTAATAGGATTAACTGGATAAGGGGTCGTGGAGGAAGAAGCGTGTTTCGAAGTAGGTGAAGCCACACTAGAACCATATGAAGTATCTGGTTGAAAAAAGCTGCTAGGATCAGGAGTATTTGCCTGTGGGGTGGGAGGCTGGACTGATTGTAACGGCTGACTTGATTGCATACCTAGTCTAGGTTGCTGATAAGACTGATCGGGGAATGAACTAAATGGCTGTTGCGGTTGTGGTTGAGGTTGCGGTTGATATTGAGCTACCGACTCTGGTTGGACAGGTAAACCTGGAGTCGGCGGATTACTTGTTGGAACATCTGACTGGGGCTTAACCAATATTGGTTCTTGTATATTTGGATACATCTTTGTGTTTTTCTTATTTACTAGAAATATACCATAAACACTAAAGAATTGCTAATGGCTAATAGATTGAAATATCTGATTAATACTTGGTTTCTATTAGATAACGTTCAAGGTCAATTAACTGATCTTGAAGTTCAGCAATACTTTTATCGTTATATAGACCTAGATTTAGACCTAATCCGGCATTTACCATGTCGTTGACTAGATCATATTGCTCAGGATAGGCAAAGAGAAGTGAGTTTGCATAGCTAGTTAAGGTAGCGATAGTCGGCTTTCGTGAACCAAGATCATGACTAGACGCCAACTCTGGTAAAAGTTGGTTAGACCGACCACTGCGAACTTGTGTGAATGAATCAAACATATATACCTCACCAAACATAATTAGTTTATGTTGTTAGCTATAATATATCATAAATTGGTACATTTTGCAATAGCATAAGTTCAATCCTCAGTAATTGGGGCTAAGAATATTATTGTGGCTTATACCTAAGATTTTTTATACTTCCAAACAGCAAGTGGCGCAAATACTAGGGTAATACCAGCAATCCAAAGCAATGTCTTCCAGACTGAAGTAACATCACCTAAGCCAACAGATAGATATCTGAAAGCTTCAGCAGCGTGGGTCACAGGCTGATTTCTAGCAAAAGCTTGCAACCAATCTGGCATGCCACTGATTGGGGCAAACACCGAACTAGCAAAAGTAAGGGGGAAAATTAACATAAAGCCGGCAACTTGGGTAGTTTCTGCATCTTTGATAGTAATACCAATTAAAGCCATGAACCACGAAAATGCCGAAGTAAGCAGAACACTCAAACAGAATAATGCGACAGCATCTAAGAATCCATTCTCAAACCGAAATCCGTATAAATATCCGACTACTATTAACAGTACCGTCACAAAAATGCTACGCAGGGCATCGGCAAATATCCTGCCAGCAACCACAGCAATTCTACTCATTGGTAAGCTTCTAAATCTATCTATAACGCCTAGGTTTATGTCATCAGCTAGCCCAATCCCAGTATTAACTCCAGAAAACAATGCAGTCTGAACCAATATACCTGGAAGAAGTAGCATAATATAGTCATATCCAGGAGGTAATGACCCACCCAGACTACCACCGAAAACAAAGTTAAAAAGACTTAAGAAAATAACAGGCTGAATAGTAGCAAAGAAAATTAACTGAATATTTGCAGCATATCTAAGAATATTCCTTTTAGTTATGACAGCGGTGTCTAGTACACCCCATTTCAAAGTATCTAACATTATCTTCGCCTCCGTTTTTTGGCTTTTGCCGGTTTCACAACCTGATCTTCTGCAGTATGGCCAGTAAGCTCTAAGAAAACATCATCCAGTGAAGGGCGGCGGATACCAAGCTCCTCAACTTTAATCTTCTGTTTATCAAATAAAGTAGCTAATTTAACTAGATCCCTAGCTCCATCTTTGTCAGCTTTCAACCTCCAAGTTTCATCTAACTTACTGAACTCAGCAGCGGGTACCAATTTTTGCACTTTATCTTGTGATGCTTTAACACTAAACTGAATTACGTTTCCACCAAGTTTATTTTTCAGCGATGTTGCAGTTCCTTCTGCAACTTTTTTTCCTTTATCTATTATCCCAATTGTATCTGCCAGTGTATCGGCTTCATCGAGATACTGAGTAGTTAACAGGATTGTAGAGCCCTCTTTTTGTATTTCACGAATAATTGACCACAGCTCATTTCTAGTACGAGGGTCTAAGCCAGTAGTTGGTTCGTCCAGCATTACGAATTTGGCATGACCAATTAAGCTAGCGCCCAAGTCTAGGCGTCGTCGCATACCACCTGAATACGTCTTAACCCGTTTATGAGCAGCGTCCGTTAAACTTAATCTTTGTAATATTTCTAGTGAGCGTTGTTTAACTAGTTTGCTTGGAAGGTGATAAAGTCGACCAACCATCTCTAAATTCTGTAGTCCGGTCAACGCTTCATCGACAGCTGCGTATTGACCAGCCAAGCCAATTGTTTTTCGAACATCACCAGGATGTTCAGCTACATTGGTTCCAAATATCTTTATGGATCCATTAGACGGTTCTATAAGAGTAGAAATAGCTCTTATAATTGTCGTCTTGCCAGCGCCATTGGGACCGAGGAGACCATAAATCTTACCTTCTTCTATCTCTAAGCTAACTTTGTCTACTGCCGTAAAATCATCAAAACGAATTGTTAAATTCTTAATTTCTACTGCTTTCACTGTTTATCTCCTCCATCCGCAATACCTTTTAATTTATGTAATTTTGTTTCTAAATGCTCAGTGATGACATTTAGTTTATCGGCTTTCATAACTACAAATACCCCCTCATGCGGACCATTCATAAATATCACTTTTTCACCCTCAGCTAGACTTAACTGATCTCTAAGATCTTTTGGAATAACGACTTGACCTTTGGTTCCAATAACCCCCGATCCACAAAAACTCATAGCATCATCTTTCATACTAGTATGATAATTCATACTTAGTAGCTAGGCAAGCATAAAACCCTAACCGGGAAATACTATATACTAAACACATGAGCAAGTTTGAGGAGTCTTTAAAACAGTTAAATACTGAGCAACGCAAAGCAGTTGATCAAATAGATGGACCAGTGATGGTAATTGCTGGACCGGGCACTGGAAAAACCCAGTTGCTAAGTATGCGTGTAGCTAACATTTTGAACAAAACAGACACTGATCCAAGTAGTATTCTTTGCCTAACATTTACCAATAAAGCAGCTATTAATATGCGTCAAAGAATAATCGAACTGACGGCAGGTAGCGCAAAGTCAGTTAATGTTAAAACCTTCCATAGTTTTGCTATGGAAATTATGAACATCTACCCAGAATACTTCTGGAATGGAGCTGAACTAATAACAGCGCCCGAAGCATCGCAGTTAGAGATAATAACCAACATACTAAAGAAATTGCCACTAGATAACCCTTTGTCACTGAAGTTTGCCGGTCGGTTTACATCTGACAAGAAGGTTAAACAAGCCCTAAAACTGGTTAAAGAAGCGGGGTTAACACCCGATCAACTCAGGAGTATTATTGAGGCCAATATTGCCTACCTAAATATTATTGAAACTGAATTATGCAAGATTCTAGACAAACCGCTAAGCTTAAAATCATTAGATGACCTAATGACACAAATAGAAGAACTGCCGGAGCAGGGTATAGCCGATTCATTGCTACCATTACAAGACATGGGGACAGTTATAAAATCCAAATTTAGCCATAGCGTTAAACTAGATAAACAACTTGGCAAGACCTACAATACCGGAGAACTAAAGAAAAAGATGCGTACTGTAGTCGATGGACAACCGCAAATGCTACGTGAGCGAAAAGCCAATGACTGGTGGCTAAAACTGGCTGATGTATATCAGTTATACAGAGCAGAGCTGCACGGTAGGGGCTACTATGATCACTCCGATATGATAATCGAGGTCTTAACTGCCCTACAAAAATACCCTGACTTAAAAGCCATCGCTCAGGAGAAATACCTATACGTTTTAATTGACGAATTTCAAGATACCAATGCTGCTCAATTACAGTTGGCCCACCAAATTGCGGACCATCCAAGCGCCAATGGCAACCCGAACCTTATGATAGTTGGCGATGACGACCAGACAATATACAAATTCAATGGGGCCGATTTAAATAACATGCTGTCATTCGAAAAGTCATACCCGAAAACCAAAAAAATAGTCTTGACGCGCAACTACCGATCTACTCAAGACATCATAACTGCGTCAGAGAAAATAATTAATAATGCGCAAGACCGACTAGTCAGCCGTGATCCATCTATTTCGAAAAAACTAGTTAGTAATATAGAAAACCAAAAATCTAACCTTGAATCTAGGTTATATTTAAATGAACAGCAACAACTCTACGACATCGCATTGGATATTAAAGAAAATCATAAAAAGTTCAGCGCTGGCACCAAAGGTAAATCGATTGCCGTTCTAGCTAGAGGCCATCAGAGCCTAAAACAAATTGCTAAAAGACTTGATGACCAGAAAATACCAATAAATTATGAACTGAAAAACAATATCTTCGATCTTGATATTATTCAACTAATACATAAGATATCAGGTCTAGTGGTTAGTATTAATGCTGGGAATATCAGAAATACTAACTTTCTACTGTCGGAAGTTATTAAGCACCCAGTATGGGGGATCAAGCCAAAGACTTTGTGGCAAATTGCCATAGATAATTATCAAAAAGCTAATTGGTTAAACTACCTAACTTCACAAAAAGACGATCAGTCAGATTTAGCTCAATTAGGGAATTGGTTTCTATGGCTAGCCAGTGAATCGACTCGCCAACCCTTACCAGTAATTATGGAATATATAATTGGCATGCGCGCCAGCCCCGATTTTCAGTCTCCAATCCGGGCATATTTCCTAGAGGATAAAAAGGACACCGAATATCTAAAATCGTTATCGGCTATTAACATTATTTACGGTTTAACTAAAGAATTCTCTAAGCTACATACCATTCGTCTAGCTGACTTTTATGACTTTATAAATGTAAACTTAGAAAATAACATTATAGTATCCGATGATCTAGTGTTCAGTTCAGGAAATAACGCTGTGCAATTACTTACTATCCACAAAGCAAAAGGACTAGAATTTGATAGGGTCTATATAATCGATGCTCAAGATAAAATCTGGAAACCAAAAGCTGGTAGTACCTATACTCCTCTAAATCTACCACTCCAACCAGTATTTGATGACCAAGACGATTACGCTCGGCTGATGTACGTTGCAGCAACTCGAGCCAAGCAAGATATTATTTTCTCTAGCTACGCCAAAGACGAAACAGACCGCGAAGTATTAACGACTCCATTACTATATGAAGTAGCTAAGCAAACTGATAAGACTAAGCAAGTACCATCCAACTTGGTTGAAATGCTTGAAGATACAATTTCATGGCCGAATCTAAATACAAAAGACATCAAAAAATTGCTATCACCCAAAGTTGAAGACTATAGTCTAAGCGCATCGGCACTGCTTTCTTTTCTAGACCTGTCTTATGGCGGCCCTCAAGCCTTTATTGAAAATTACCTGCTACGACTACCACAACCACAAACCGAATCTGAAGCCTTTGGTAGTGCTATTCATAGGGCTCTCGAAATTGCTCAAATTCAAGTTAATACTAGTGGTCTGAACAAAGGAAAGCTAATCGAGAAATTTAGCCAAACTTTAAATGACCAATTCTTGCCAGCTGACGAAGTAAGTCGCTACCAGGAAAAAGGGACAAACCTACTAAATAAATTACTAGATTCACCAGCATTTACGCTTAAAGAAGGTGGTAAACCAGAACTAAACTTAGAAAATATCCGAATTGAGCAGGCAACTATCAAGGGTAAGCTAGACAATACGTTAGTAAATAAAAACCAAATTACTATTATCGATTATAAAACAGGAAATCCATTGTCCAGCCTATTCACCAAAGATCAAAGTAAGGTAATCAAAGCCTGGCGACATAGAACCCAGCTAACTTTCTACTCCTTACTCATCAAAAACTCGAACTTATACAAACCCAATATGTCTATACTAGGGCAGATGTATTACCTAGAAGCTGACAGTGATAAGAATATAATAAAAGAATACCAACCAACGAATGAGGAGATCGAAAGTTTAGCTAAATTATCTGCTATCGTCTGGCAGAAAATAAAAAGTCTGGACTTTCCTGATGTTAGTCAATACAGTCCAGACTTTGAAGGTATCTCCCATTTCCAGCAAGATCTACTGAATGGAAGAATATAATATTATTTTCGTTTACTAGTCTTCTTCTTTTTACCTGATGAAACTTTCTTAGAGGCTTTACTACTTGTTTTAGCCAAGCTAACACCAGCAACCGGATTCATATCTGTAAACAGCAGAGCATATAGATTCATGCCAATTATTGTCCCGATAACTGGTCCTACTGCATAGGCCCAGCTCCAAGATTTTAGTCCAACTGCAACAGCAGGATTAACTATTCCATTGGAGGCAATTCCGGCTACAAAGATTGCTGCAGTTAAAGAAAGACCAATCGTAAAGGCAAGTTGATTCTTATCCATCTTCTGGTAGAGAGCACTAGCAAATCCAAAGCCTAATATCAATCCACCAATCGCTTCGGCAACCAATACTTTCCATTCAAATGGACCAGACGCCATACTTTCAAGCGGTGTTCCTAATAGATATTTCATTAATGCAAGGGTCGCTAACCCAGCTAATAGTTGAACAGCAACGTAGGCTATAGCTTTTGCTGTGGTTACTTTCCGAATACTCCAGAGCCCGAGAGTTACTGCTGGATTAACGTGAGCTCCTGAAGTTGAACCTATTGTGTTTACTAACAGTCCTAAAACAATACCAGCGGCTATCGCCACAAACATTGATGGCAGTTGCCAACGCACAACTGAGAATACTGAAGTCGCCAGAACTACAACACCCATAAACTCAGCTACTAACATAGCTAATTTTCTTTTACTGAACATGTGAACCCTCCTAGAGATTTAAGTATATTTATACCTAAAACAATAATACCTTTAAGCCGATTATGCAAATCGAAGGTGCAGTAGTATTTACTACTGTCGAGCCAAAATAGCTGCTTCTAGATTTTGATTTCCAACTTGCTTAGCAACGCCAATATTGAAGGCGATAACTGCAAAACATTGTTTTGCAATTTCGGTTTCTGATAGTCTTCTTTGTTTACCACGCTCATAGGCAAGCTCAACATATGTCGCTACTGATGCTACAAATACTTCGTCCTGGCTACCATCATCATATGCATGAGCTTGTGCAAATGCCGTTCCATTGAAAGTTGTTTCAGGGTCAGTAATGACAACTACTTTCTTTTCCTGATGATCACCGCTTAGCTCTTCATACTTAGCGCCATTATTAACCATTATATCTATTTTTTCTTCAGTTGAGACATCAAATAACTTATCATCATCAGAGGCTTTTCCGCCTTGAGATATCAAACCAACAATATCATCTTCAGTTAGTCCAGCTCGATCTAGATCTAGTCCGGCCAGCTTACCAATAGCAAGTGTTCGAGGTGCTACTTGGTCAATATTTGCGGCGTTTGAACGAAGTATATCTCTATCCAATTTGTTCGCAGCGCAGCCAGTTTTGCCATGACCGCTATCACCATGCACCACAACTTCTAGGCCATCACTGACGGCTAATTGGGTCTTCTGAGCAATTACTTGGCTGATTGGTGCGGGGCTAGAGTTTGTCATATATTCAGCAGCCGTTTCAGAGACTGGAATAGAACCAGCTATCTGGGCAGGGTATCGGTCACCCTTACTCGTCTCGATACGTAGCCTTCCATCTACGCACCACCATTCATTGTCTTTTACTGGATACTGATACTCCGAGTTTTCAATCTCCTGATCAATTACTGAACGGATACTATCATCAATAGCCGCTGGCCCAATGCCACCCAAATTTCCTTCACCTAAATCTGTTGACGTTACGCTAAGTACATCTCCCA
>JAGQMX010000015.1 GCA_020428425.1 Candidatus Saccharimonadota bacterium
CATTTAAATCCGTCTCCAAGCCGAACTTTATTCGAACTAAACCCCGGGGATTTATCGCTTCAGGGCTAGTACCAATTCCATTTGCATATTTAAAGAAATTTGAAGCTAATTTATTAGACTGAGGATGAAGCGGTAAATCACATGCCGGTATATTCCAAGCCGCATTGCCAAATGGAACCTGATAACTATAGTTGGTTACTCGTTTACCACAATCGCCTGAGGAACCACTACCAGCCCCAAATTTAATAGCTCCCCCCTTTGATGCATTACCATCTGTTACAGATTGAATGTTAGGAGATTTACTACCGGTTTCAGGCTCAATACTTGCAACATTGACAGCGGCCTTTGTAATTAATATAGTTACTAGTCCGAATATTACTATAATAAAAACAAAAACTCGTTGCTTGTGATCACGTATTTTCTTGCCTATCAATTGAAAGAGGGCCGGAATACTCATACAGCTTATGATACCTTTTTATTTAGTTTTTTTATAGCTTACAAATCTTGTTGAACAGAGTACAGCCATTGACAATTCTAATGGTTTTTGTTATAATATGCTAGTATTTAAGTTTGAGAGAATGAATTACTACGAAACAGCTTATTTACTCTGTTAATTATGAATAATCTATATACAACACCACAGATACGAACTAGCTATTCTCAGATGTTAGCTAGTAATCGAATGCTCTCAAAACGTAAGATTTCATATCTTTCACTTCTAATAATTGTAAGCCTTCTTACAAGCACATACTTTTCTGTAGCAGCACTAAAAAGTAGTGGTATCCCAAATACGAATTCTCAACCTAAAGGTCTAAACTCCCTTATACAGCCTAAATCAACAAGTGACTCTCCTAAACTGTCAGGAAATGTCACTGGTACAGCTGTAAGTAGCACCAATACTGATCCTAACTCTAGAAAAAATTGTACACCTACGAAATCTTATGCAAAACCGTCTACACCTACAGCTGATAGCCGAAGTAATTCAGTAAATCAATCCCAGACAATAATTTCCTACTACAAAGTCTACGGAAAAACACCAAACGAAATATCGAATCAGATATATAGCTGTACCCCAGTAACATCTAATGGTAAGAAGTTCGCGGCTAGCACAAACTATGCGATCAATTGGTCAATTCTATATAGTCCGGTGAAAAATAGCCAATCTCATTGTAGAGTAATCAGTGCGGGAGTAGGACTTAGTATATCTAAAGTATTCCCTGCATGGGAAGCTACTACCAACACGTCAGCTAGTACTAAGAATACCTGGAATGCTTTTATTGCAAACCTAAAACAACATGAAAACGAGCACCAAGCAATTAACCAGATGTATGCCACTAAATTACTTAACGAGCTAAATACATTAGCACCGACAAATTGCAATACAATATCCGACGTAGCAAAAGTAAAGGCTCAATCTGTTATTGCCAGTCTAGATGCTGCCAACATTCGTTTAGACGCAACAACTGATCACGGTGCAACAGACGGCGCTAAATTATATTAGTGCTAATTAGTAGCAAAATTTGGCGGCAAAGCTAAACCATGACGCTGTTTCGCAAGCAGGTAGGATATCCAGGCGGCGAGCGACTGAGTATCCTGCTCCCAATCATTAGCCTGCTTTAGTCTGTCGGGTATTAATTTTAATTTCTCCAGTCTGCTTTGATAGATCTGTATTTCCTTATCTAGCAGCCATTCTAATGATTCTTTTTGATTCATATCTTCTGGCAGTAAACCAAGATCTGTTTTTGGCTCAAAAGATCCTCGTATTAAATCTCTGTGGGGATCAAATCGAAGTGAGTCATAGCCTCCTTTTGAACGTAACCCCTCAAATACAACGTACCAATCCTCGCTATGATATGCACACACCCCGACTGGCCCGATCATATATGAATGACCTTCATATACATGGCCTTGCTGGCATTCCTCTGGAGGAATATATGATCTATCTTCGACATGTAGGTAATACTCATCATTCAATCGAGATTCAGGAGTATTCCTATTCATGACTTTAGTTATTACATATTTACCAAGAGATAGCAATAGTGAATTACTATTACAGTAGCTCTTCTGGGGTACTCGGAACCGTAAATTCATTAACCCGTTTATCAATTTCGGACTCAGTAATATTAACAATTTCTGAATTATGATCCAAAACCTCTGCAGCAGAATATAGCTCCCCAACAAAATTACCAATTGTGGATGATTGGTCGAATGCTACATCTCCATAATGCTCAGCGACTAATTCAGCTAAGGCTTCGAAATGAATAGAGTCGGCTTTTATTCGTGTCGATAGATAAGATTTTGGTCTAAGTAAAATTCGAGCCATAACAAATACCGTATCGGTAGGTTCGAATTGTTCTTTCCCGAGAGTTGCTACATCAACTAGTGCCGACTGAAGAGCGGAGTTTATCATCCTTCGTTCACTCTTTTCAAATCTTACAAATACACTACTAGGACAATCTTCTAATATTTCAAATTGCATATTAATATGCTACTTATTTATTTAATTGTCAATTTCTACATCCAACAAAAAAACACCAGAATTATCTGATGTTCTTATGGTGGAGCTGGCGAGTACTACCCTCGCGTCCGTCAGTTAACTTACTCAATGACTACAGGCTTAGTTTATCTAGATGTTTCTTTAGCCAAATGACTATAGATAAACAAAACGTTAAATGGCTGCAGCCCTTAGTCTTAGATACAATTAGGGGCAACTAATTGCATAGCAATCAGAAAAATATAGCGCTAAAAAGTTCTATCTGATGTCGAACTAGTAACGGCAGTCTAAATAATTAGGCTGCTAGTGCGAATTGTTCGCTACGAATACCAAAAGTTTCCTTTAGGCTAGCAACTAGTTCTTCGCTAAGTGTTGAATTTCTTGCAACTACTTGTTTGATCCGGCTAACGTGCAGATCAATCCGGCCTGCCATATGAGTTTGTTAAAGTCCAACGTCGAGCTTAAAATTCAGCCCCATGTAGCATATTTTAGCATATTGCTATAATTTGTGCAATATGGTGTAGTATACCTTTATTAGTATTCAATAAACCTGTACATCAAGTTAACCTATACACTTCCCTTTAAGGTAAAATATATTTCGGCTAAATCTCTTGATAAACTTTCCTGTTGCTTGGCTGATAATTTACTAAATATTGAACGATGAAAAGTATCTAATATATTTTCGGCTTCCCTGGACATTCTCTCCCCTTTAGGCGTTAAACTAATTAAATGCTCTCGTTTATTCTTTGGATTAATATAAACATTTAATAGCATCTGGGATTGCGACAATTTTATTTGCCGACTTACACTAGCCTCAGTTTGACTCAACTTACCGGCAATCTGCTTTTGCTGAAGGTTAGGGGAGAACTGTAGAATTTCAAAGATCTTAAACTGAGAAAAACCAAATCCTAGTCTTTCTTGAAGCGTTTGGTCGGCATGACGAGCCAGTAAAAATGCAATCTGATCAATTTGGTTGGCTAGGTTATCTACCTTCATATATGATTTTGTGTCTATTATTCATAAATATATATTTTTTATTTACGTAGTTTAACCATAATCAATATTACTTAGCATGTCAAGTATTGGTACTCACCCGTTAGATAACCAGTAAGCACCAATACCTATTGATTCTATTTAAGTGTTTGCTAAAATAGTTAATGAATAGATTAATTATTCATGAGCAATACTAGAAAATTAACAATAATCTCTATACTCTTTCTGCTAACTGCACTCTGTGCTGTTATATTATTTGCTATTCAATCTAACAACCAGACTACTCCAACAACTTCAACATCGTCTGCTGATAGCGTATCTAATCTGTCGCCAGATAAACTTATTATCGGCAGCCCTGGCGCAAAAGTAACAATAGTTGAGTACGCTGACTTTAAGTGCCCACAGTGTGGTAAATTCCATCAAACTAGTGGCCAACAAATCCGTCAGGAATACATCGATAGCGGCCAAGCAAACATCGAATTTAGAGCCTACCCTTTCATTGGGCCAGATTCCGCAAGGGCACTGCGAGGAGCCTACTGTGCTAATGAACTAGGAGCCTTTACTGACTACCACGATGATGTATTTGACTACATGTGGGAGAACTACTACAAAAATGGAGATTTTAAAGTAGAAATAGAGGACATATTAACTGAAGGTGTATTGACCGATATTGCAAGTCGTGCCGGAGCAGATAAAGCAAAATTTAGCAGTTGTATAGCTACGGAGGACAAGAATAAACTCATCGACCGTGACCTGGAACAATCTACCAAAGATAGTGTTGAGGGCACTCCGACATTTATTATCGGTGATCAAAAGATTGTCGGCCCCCTACCGTTTAATAACTTCAAAACACTAATCGATATAAACTTAAGGTAATATACCTACTATGAAGCTATCCCTAAAAACTAAACTAAAAATAATTATCGACGCAAAGTTATATGTTTTTCGCAGGCCAGCTTACTGGTTAATCTTCTTCTTGTCAGCCTTCTTTATTATGGGATTCATTGTCTGGTCACTTAACTTAGATTTACTAAAATATATATTATTCGACTCACCACTGACTATATGGGGGAAAATTGAGTTCTTCCTAAATGGATACGGTAGCTTATTGTCGTCTTTTGAAAGTATTCAGGCGGTCGCAATAGTGATATTCTCTCTGTTATTTGGAGTAAACGTTAGTATGTTAATATACAGCGCCAGATTCTTATCTAGTGCCGACAATAAGGAGCAAAAGACAGGCAAAAAACAAAAGATTCCCAAAAAGTCTGGTGCGGTTGCCCTAGGATCAGCCGTAGTTGGTGGAGGTTGTATTGCTTGTGGCACATCACTACTTGCCCCAATATTCACCACCCTAGGTATAACGTCAATCGGATTAGTTAGAAACATTGGTACTATTTTCCTAACGCTAGGTAGCATACTAACTTTATACTCCATCTATAAACTAAGTATTATTATCGTGAACATTAAAGCTCGATCGTAGGTTAATTCATCCAGTAATAACAATGTTAACTTGATTAATGTTTAAGTACTTGCTAAAATACTATTATGACTACCACTACCAAAACCACAACTACTTCAGAGGAACTAAACCTTGATGAAGAGCGCAAAATATTTGCCCTGCATATCCTTGGTGATAAAACCCGTTATAAAATGTTTAAACTACTGATGAAAAATGAAGAGATGTGTGTAAGTGAAATTGCCGCTAAATTAGGTGTCACTACCTCTGCAGTCTCTCAACATTTTCGTAACTTCGAGATTGTTGGCTTAGTTGGCAAAGTCCGAATAGGTCAGAAAATCTGCTACGTTTTAAAATTTGACGACAAACTAGTTAAACAATTAGTTGACGTAGCCAATAATTAACATAATCCAAGAGGAGAAAAAAATGTCTAAAATAACTATCTATAGCACAGCAACTTGCGGTTACTGCAAAATGCTAAAAAGCTACCTAATGAGCAAAGATATTAAATTCACCGAAAAAAAAGCTGATGAGGATCAGAAAGTTGCCCAGGAGTTATATGAAAAAAGCCACCAACTAGGTGTACCTTTCACAATTATCGAAAATGATAAAGGTGAAGAGATTAATGTTCTGGGTTTTGATCGTCCAAAGATTGATCAAGCTCTAAGTCTATAACTATTGCCAACTTTTGCTGCTAACTTTCAATTTGTTTATAGATTTTAAACCAATCTTCTATGGACAGTTCTTGGGGCCTGCAATCTGGCGATACTCCAGCCTTACTTAAGTATTCAAGCACTTTTTCTTTCTCTAAACCTAATCCAGTAGCCAAACTAGTTTTAATTTTTTTTCGCTTTTGAGAGAATCCAGCTTTGACAATGTTAAACAACTTTTGCTGGTCAATGTTTCCAAATAGTTTTTTGGATCGCCTACGTAGAATTACAACCTGAGAATCTACCTTTGGGGCTGGATTAAACTTATCGGCGGACACTAGTATGTCTAGTTCTGCTTCATAGTAGTATTGGACGGTCACAGCTAATATAGACATGTCTCCAGGACGGGCCGCTACCCTCTCTGCTACTTCCTGCTGGATTAACAGGACTATGGTCTTTGGGGGGTTTGGATTTTCACTAAGCACCCGTAATAAATTACTAGTTAAATAATATGGAATATTTGCAATTACCTTATAGCCAGCAGGTAGACTCGAATAATCAAATACCAAGCAATCTTCATTTACTACTACTAGGTTATCTGCTTCAAATCTTTTGAGTAATGTGTTTGCTAAAAAGTTATCGTATTCGATGGCGATTACCCGTTTAGCATCCTGAACTAGGTATTCAGTAAGTGCCCCTTTACCAGGGCCGATCTCCACTACGGTGTCATTAGTATCTAACTCCCCAGCCTCACATATTCGCTGCAAACTAGCTTGATCTTCTAGCCAATGTTGGCCTAAGTGTTTTTTTGCTTGTGGGTCTTTTGTCATAAATTAGCTTCTAGTTTCTTTCTACCACCAGTGGTTAGTAATCCAGAAGTTATAGGCACCCTGCCATCCACCATACCTGCTCGCATAGCCCGTACACCATCTTAGCTGAGTTACTGGGTTTGAGGCCCAGTCAGCTCCTGCAGAGGCCATCTTGTAGCCTGGTGTAGCTTGACATAGACCATAGCCTATACCGCTTGATGGTGCCCCATGGAAAGCCGGACAACCGCCATACTCACCCTGCCATTTGGTTGGACACCAGCCAGATTCACGACTAATAATATAATCCGCAGCGGCATAATCTGCTGGCGATACCCCAGCCGCGACTAGCCAATCGGCTTTACTGCCAGTTACTAGAATTTTTGTCCCTTTAGTCACTACCTTGTTAACTGGTTTTACAGATATAACTTCTTGAATTGCTGTACGACTTACTTCTTTTCCATTTTGAGTTTTTATCTCATAAGTTACTATTTTCTTACCATCACTACCCTCTTTGGTTACCACTTCTGAGCCGGCAGCCAGATTAGGATCATTAACTGTTTCAACCTTTCGTGCGATTACTTCTTCAACGGTAACGATCTTCTGGCCTTTACGGACGATTAGTATCTTGGTACCTTCAGTAATTGGAGTGTCTCTTGCAGGTGTAATCGTATCTCCCTCTAATATCTTAATATTCTCTTCTTCTAGTAAATCTCCAACAGTCCTAGCTTGTGAGCGAACGCTAATAATATTGCCATACAGGTTTATAGTACTCTCTTTAGCACGAGCTACTACTAGTTGATCACCAATAAGATTATCGGTGTTTACTTCAACCGGTGCGTTAACATCAATACCATCTTCTGGGTAGAGCTTTACTCCAGCTTTTTCAACTATAGTTCTAGGCTGTTGGTAGGCACTAAGAACTGTTGTTTTACGGCCTTCATCAATAATAGTGACTGGGCGAGCTTTATAGATATTTATACTAAAATTGTCTTCTAATATCTTTGTAGATTTTGCAGGTTCGACAATATCGGCTGTCTCGACATCGATATCCAAGCGATTTAGTAGGTCATCAACAGTTTTCGCCCTAGTAGGCAGAGTTCTTGTCTCACCGTCTACCGTTAACTTAACAATGTTCGAATCACTGGCACCAACCGTTTCACCACCAATCAGCACTAGACCAAAAGATGCTACGAAAAACAGGATTATAAGAGTTGTTACTGGTACTACTAAGGGGTGTTTACGATACAACCATCGACGAAAACTGGCGGTGCGTTTAGCCAGCTTGGAGTTGCTGGCTAAATGATCTTTGGTTGGATTGTTCTCATTCATAAATATTATTTAAATTGCAGTTACCGCGTAGGTCACACCAGTATAACTGAGTTTAAATCAGAGATTATTGTAGCAAATTTATCTGCTTGGCGAAAGAATCTATTATCTTCGCAGTGTTGTTATCTATCTTTATATGTTTAAGCTGACTCCTTCCAACCCATGTATGGTCTAGAATCTCTATTCCACTTATTCTCAGTTGAGGTTTTACAGGCAAAGATGCTGTATAGATAATCAACTTAGTTTTAATATAATTATTATGCACATTCATTTTCCCAAGCAGCTTTAACTGTTTAAGGTCCAGTTGTATGCCAGTCTCCTCTTCAAGCTCTCTCAATGCACCAATTTTGGGATCTTCGCCCCGATGAAGTCCCCCTCCAGGAATAGACCATCTATTCGGTCCCAACCAATCTTGAGCTAACAACAACTCTCCTTCAACAACAACTAATACCCTTGCTCTAGTCGGTGACATCCGAATCATGCACCAAATGGCTGGCCAACACAGGAAATATATAAACACCCCCAGTCCTCGCCAAATTGGGTTTAATCTAATGTTATCCACTGTTAATGGATTGTGTTTCATATTACAGTTTTTCGATAGGAGCAAAGCTAACATTTAATTTCTTGGCTCCTTTCCCCTTAAAATATATTACTGCCATATCACCACTGATCTCCATAACTGTTCCATCTCCAAATACTTTATGCCGAACACTATCGCCTTCATCCAGTTCTGGTACATAAGTAATTTCCTGAGACATAGAAGAATTATTCATCCCGACATTATCTGGGCTAGGGGGTGCGGTGTACTGGTTTGAAGATCCAGTGTAGCTATTCTCGGATACTACGAATTCACCATCAATTTCAGATAAGAATCGAGATGGTGGATTACTCTGTATCCCGCCGTATAACACCCGACTAGTGGCATGTATCATATATAGCTCTTGTCTTGCCCTGGTCATACCGACGTAACAAAGTCGCCGCTCTTCCTCCATCTCAGATGTATCATATAAAGTACGACTATGCGGGAAGATACTCTCTTCTAAGCCGACCATAAAAACTGCTGGGAACTCCAGTCCTTTAGCGGCATGCAGAGTCATCAATGTAACACTAGTCTTTTCCTCTTCGCCATTGTCTAGCTCACTGACTAGCGCAATTTCTTCTAAGAATCCATCAAGCCCAAGTTCCTGGTACTCTTCAGCTACACTGAGCAGTTCCTTCACATTCTCTTGGCGTGATTCCCCTTGGGTGGTTCCATCACTTAGATAATTTAGGTAATCAATTCGACGAATTAGTGAATCTATTAACCCAGCAACGTTAGTGTCTTCATTAACTCGCCTCAGACTAAGTAAAATGTCATTAAACTGAATCAAACTATTCTTTGCTCTAGGTGTTATGTCTGGGCAGTCGTTTACACTGCTTAACGCCTGCTGAAGAGTTAAACCACTACTAGCCTGCCAGGCTAGGAATTTCTGTACGGTAGTTGTCCCTATTGAGCGAGTAGGAGTATTTACTATTCTCTCAAAACTAATCCGATCCTCCGGTTGGTACACCAGTCTAAGGTAGGCAACCAAATCTTTAATCTCCTTACGATCATAAAATCGTTGACCACCAACAATTTTGTAGGGAATTCCGTAATGGATAAAAGATTCTTCAATCGAACGACTCTGAGCATTGGTTCTGTACAGCACTGCATAGTCATCGTAGTTATGAAGGCCACTATCCAGCCCATTGCGAATTCGCCTAACTATCGCTTCGCCTTCGGCCCGTTCGTTATTGACCTGAAGTATCTGAACTGGATGACCTGTTTTATCTGCTGTCCAAAGTTGTTTATCGCTGCGCTGGGTGTTTTTAGTAATAACGGCGTGGGCAGCATCTAATATATGTTTAGTACTGCGGTAATTTTGCTCTAACTTAATTACCTGGCAGTCCTTATAGTCTTTCTCAAAATTTAGTATGTTTCTAAAATCGGCGTTTCGCCAGCCATAGACAGATTGCCAGTCATCACCAACGACCATAATGTTATTCTGGTCATTTATCAACAATCTAATGAGTTTATACTGCGAGACATTTGTGTCCTGATACTCATCTATCATGATATAACGAAAGGTATTCTGCCACTTCTGCCGCACAGCTTTATGTTTGGTTAGTAGTTCAACCGTTCGACTAATTAAATCATCAAAGTCTAGTCCTCCGGCGTCTTTTAGAGCTTTCTCATACCTGGGATAAACCTTAGCAGCAGCTACTTCAGCTGGTGAACTAGCTGAGGCCTCTAATTGACTAGGCGAAACTATTGCATTCTTGGCACCACTAATAATTGTAGATAATAATCTGGCAGGGAAAGTCTTGTCGTCTAAATTTATTTCCTTGCTTACTCGTTTAATAGCAGTCGTTCTATCTGATTCATCAAATATTACAAAGGACCGCGGCACCCCTATATGCTCGCCATCAAGTCGCAATAATCTAACACATATCGAGTGAAAAGTGCCCATATACGGCATAAAGCTCCGAGGAGCTTCGCTAATATCGGAGTTTTGGGCTGTTAACTTCCATACCCGCTGACGCATTTCCTTAGCTGCCTTATTAGTAAAAGTCACCGCCAAAATATTGTGTTGTGTAGCTTTATGACTAGCTAGTAAATGAGCAATTCGATGGGTTAATACCATAGTTTTGCCACTACCGGCTCCAGCCTGAATTAACAGAGGCCCTTCGGTAGTTTGTACTGCCCTTTTTTGTTCAGGATTCAAATTATCTAATAGATCAACGGCCATCTATACATTCTAGCAGGAATAACCTGCCAATATTTGCTATTTAACAGTAATTTTTACCTACTGCTTGAGGAAAACTAAGAAGTAATACCCTACTGAAGCGATAGCGAGCAAAAAGCCGACAGCTAATAGTACCCCACGCGCAAATTTTTTCTTTTTAGTATGTTTAACCTGACCAAACATCTGCTTTTCTGGCACCATATCATGTAATGTGCCCTGCTCCGCGTTTGGCGTAACTTCAGCATCTAATTCTTGTTGTAATTTCTCGGCCGGCATTTTGTTTACAATCCGGCTCTCGATACTTGATGGATGTTCAGTCATCATTGGGTCTTTTCCGATCGGTTGGTTGTTGGTAATTACCGGTCTAGATGTCTGTTGAGCTCCAACACTACTAGGATGGGCCACGTCAGAAATTGGAGGACTAGTTGGAGTTTCTGACTGGGTAGGCTGAGCTGGGTTAGCTTGTCCAACTGGGCTCGGTGTTGGATCTTCCATTAAGATTTTCCTTCGTTGAGCATTTTATAGGTCGAATCAACTATGCCAGCAAATTTATGGTAATTGAGGCTGGCGCCGCCCACCAAAACGCCGTCACAACCTTCAATTTCTAGATATCCTCTAGCTATCTGATCATCTACACTACCACCGTATAGCACCCGAACTACTTTTGCAGCTTTTGGACCATAAAGTTCTCTGATTTGCATGCGGATGTATTCAAATATCGGTTCAATATCTGAAGGTTTAGCTAACTTTCCACCAAAAGTACTAATTGCCCAAACTGGCTCATAAGCTATTACAATATCTTTTATCTCGCTAGAACTAACGTTGGATAGAGCAGTTACTATCTGATCATGCAACACTTGACGCGTTTCTTTGTTCTTGTGTTCAACTTCGGTTTCGCCAACGCATAGTATAGGGGTAATATCGTTACGCAGTGCGGCGGCTACTTTATCCCTGGTATCTTCCAGTGATTCATTAAAATATATTCGCCGTTCACTGTGACCAACAATCGCGTAATGAACAAGATCCTGCAGCATAGTAAATGAAACTTCACCTGTATAGGCTCCTTCATCCTTGTGATGAGCATTCTGAGCAGCCAACCTAAACTTCCTGCGATCGATCTGAACACTTAGTGGCTGTAGTACTAGCATACTAGGTGCAAGCACAACTTCTATATCACGGTGGATTCGTATTCTCTCATGCAAACGATGCAACAAGATGCTAGCCTGACTAGTATTTAAATTCATCTTCCAGTTAGCAACTATTAGTGTTCGTTTATTAGTCATTTGAGTATATACCTAATTTTGTACTTAATTCTTATGTTTAATAGTTTAATTGTATCATGAGCTCTGGCTCAGATTAATTTCTATTGTCTGTTTTCTTGATTATTTATTATCCAGAGCCTCAACACCAGGTAACTTCTTGCCAGACATTAGGTCCAAACTGGCCCCACCACCAGAGGAAACATGATTAAAAGATCCAGCTAGTCCAAGGCCTTCTATATACCCAACAGTATCCCCACCACCGACAATGGTGTAGGGTTTATTGCCAAACTTGCCTAGCAAGGCATCAACTAACGTATCTGTACCGTGCGCAAAGGGGCCAACCGGACCCTGCAGCGACTCTGTTTCGGTAACACCCATAGCTCCATTCCAGATAACTGTCTGACTCAGCTGTATAGCTCCAGCCATAAAGGCACCGCTAAATGGCCCAATATCTAGTATCATCTCATTGCTGGCAATTTCTGAGTACGATTTAGCAGGTTTCTTGGGGTAACTTTCAATATCTGCAATAACATGTGCGTCCCAGTCTACTATTCGAGTACTAGCTGTTTTATCCATCTTATTGGCTACTACGCCGTCCTGAGGAATATAGAAAATGAAGCCCCGCTTTGTATTTGCTCTCTGAGCCTTCTCCATTATTTCTTTAGCGACTGATACGTCTCCCTTATCTACTAAACTCTTACCTAATTTTATTCCCTTGGCATACAGAAAGGTATTAGCCATCGCTCCGCCAACTACCAGCACATCAGCAATTTCTATAAACCGATTTAAGACGCTAATTTTATCAGCAATTTTAGCTCCACCAACGACGGCCATCATTGGACGATCGGGTTTTTCCATTGCTGCGCTAATTGTGTCTACTTCTTTTGCAAGCAATAGTCCGGCTACACTAGGTAGATCATTGGTAATTGCAGCAGTTGAAGCATGAGCCCGGTGAACTACACCAAACCCATCTTGAACAAATACTTCACCGTAACTAGCTAGTTGTTTTGCAAATTGATTATCGTTGGCTTTTTCTTCTTTGTAATAGCGTAGGTTTTCGAGTAATACTATCTCGCCGGGTTTCATTTTGTCTACTTCGGCTTTAGTGTTTTCGCCAATGCAGTCATCAATAAATCTAACTTCTTTTCCAAGAAGTTTACTTAGGCGTTTTGCAACCGGAAGTAAGGTATAACGACGGTCATGATTTACTTCAGGGCGTCCTAAATGAGAGATTATTACAATAGAACATTTCTGTTTAAGTAAATATTTAATTGTTGGCAGAGACTGTTCAATCCGGTAATCATCGGTTATCTTCCCGTTATCTACAGGTACGTTGTAGTCGGCTCGAAGAATTACTCTTTTGCCGCTTAGATTATAGTCTTCAATTGTTTTTTTCTTCAAAGTAGCCCACCTGCTTAGTATTAATTAATTTCTATTGACTGGTTATAATACCCTTACTTTAATTGTATCAGTTGTGCCAACTACACCAGGATATTTTCCAGAAACAGTTACGATAATATCGTATTTTTTCAGTAATTTATTACTATGTAGCCAATTCGTAAGCTTTGTAGCTGCCAATTTATCCGCCGGACGATTGTAACTCTTCACCCCATAAACAACTGCTAATTGCTGTGCAGTTCGTAGATTTGAAGTAACAGCAACTAGTGGCACATCTGATCTACCAGCGGCTATCTGCAGTGCGGTATTTCCGCTCTTGGTCTCAGCTACTATAGCCTTAGCGTCCAATTCTTCAGCTAATCTAATCACTGCACTACAAATAGCTGAACTCCTGGGAGTGTCAGGATTGTCATTATCGAAGCTGACGTTAACTGGGTTTTCGTTTTGTACGTGTAAAATTACCCGCTTCATAATCTCTACCGACTGAATAGGGTACTTTCCACTGGCTGTTTCATCGCTGAGCATCACACAATCTGCTCCAAGGATCACAGCTGTTGCAATATCTGAAACTTCGGCCCGGGTAGGTTCGGGTACTTCAGTCATACTAGCTAGCATTTGGGTAGCTACGATCGACGGGGTATTATATTTTATACCTAGACCAATAATTTTACGCTGCATCACAGGAACTGATTCAGGAAGCGTCTCAATTGCTAAATCGCCACGGGCTACCATCACCATATCTGCCTCGCTTATAATATCCTCGGCATTCTCTACAGCTGATTTGGTTTCAATCTTGGCAATTACTTTAGCGCTACTGCCAAGACTTTTTAATCTGTTACGAATCTTTACGATGTCTGATTCATGCTGGACAAAACTTAGTGCCACGTAGTCTAGATCCATATCTACGCCAGCGGCAATATCCTGTTTGTCTTTCTTGGTGATAATATCACCTTGAAAATCAGTATCTGGTAGATTTATACCTTTGCGTTTGACGAGCACACCGTCATTTTCAGCTCGGACATGGACCACTCCATCTTTTACAGAAGTAATCGTAGTGCGTATCCGGCCATCAAATAGGAACAAACGCTCACCACGTTTTACTTTCTTGGCGATATCGTACTGCAAAGGGATTATTTTTTCTTCTTCGTAATTTGCACCTTTTTTAAAGCGTAGACTCATACCAGTACGGACATTGATTATCCCCTCGAAATCGCCAACTCTAATCTTTGGACCTTGTAAATCCTGTATTATCGCGACTGGCTTACCATAATCCGCACTAGCTTTACGAATCCACTTAATAAACTGTTGATGGCTATCGTAAGTCCCATGACTAAAGTTCAAGCGAAATCCATTAGCCCCAGCTTTCAGCATTGCTAGTACTGATTTGTAGCTTTCAGTTGAAGGTCCAACGGTCACTATTATCTTAGTCCGTTTAAAATCTTTAATAGGCACATTTGGCGTGCGACTTGTAGTGTCCATATCTACCATATTCTAAATGATTATGGTTATTTACACCAGGTAGAGATACTAAATAATTAACAAAATTTGTACTTTGTATATTACTTCTTAGCTGGTGACTTGGTCTTCTTGATCTTAGCTTGAGGCTCTGCCAGATTAAACATCTCACTTAAGATTGCACCAGTACCTAGTATTCCGGCGGTTAATACTGCAAAGAAGCCTATTATAGGAATAACATACAGAACTACTAGAAGTAGTGAGCCAACTAGCATGATTAACATTGGAGAAGTTGCACTTTTCCAAACTTTTTTACCTATTGTATATGCTAGCGTAGGTCCGGATAGGAACAACACGATTATCCAGGCCAGGAACATCAATATTGCCAACGGTATGCCTACTATTGTGGCAGCCAGTAGCCCAATAACAATCGGAGAAAGGAATATCCCAGCAACTCCAATAAGTGCTGTCTTGCCAGGTAATATCGAAATTCTTTCGTTGGTTTTATTAAACAGTCTTGGGAACAATAGCACTAATACTAGAGATATTATTAACATCGCAAAGAGAATATACAGCATACCTATCGGCTTGAAAGGTATATTTTCTTTCTGATTTTCTTTCGGTTGCTCCCTGGTTGTATTGCCCTGGACGCTAGCACCTTGTTGCTCGACTAAATCATTGTTACTAGTGTACTCGATATTACCGTCTACCTGTGCATCACTAGTAAGCGTAAGGCGCTCGACATTACCGCTAACATTTCGCTTTACTAAGTTTCCTATACTAACGTTCTGGCCAGCTACAGCTAAGTCACGTCCTACTACTCCATTTACACTTAGGTCTTGGCCTGCTAGCATAACATCCTGACTGATCTCAGTTTCCCGATCGATTGTTACCGTTTGCCCTGCTATACCCACCTTATCGACAGTTGGACTACTAAGTATCACCGATTGCCCAGCTAACTTAACACTACCTTCAATCACTCCAGATACCCGCAAAGTCTGGGCCGCACAAAAAACGTCACCCTTTACAGTACCGGATACTGTTACATTCATACCAGCACAATAAACATCACCATTAACCCTACCCGCTATATCTATATTCCTACCACCTGCAAATAATGCAGAATCTACTGTCTCACTTTGAGCTACTGTAATATTGTCACCTGAGCGAAAACTCTGAGCAAATCCACTAGTCGTAGTGAATACTACTGACCCTAGTATTAATAAGCCGGCAATTGTTAAATATTTACGCATACACTCTTCTCCGCTTAATTAGTTTGATTATACCATGCATAACACATAAGTATTGGGTAGATATCCACAGCCTTTCATACAAGACGCAACTCCTCTGTAAACCTATGCTTAATCAAATTGCCCAGAGTTAATTAATTTGATCTATCCTGAGAATACACGTATCTAAATGTGAACAAATTACTGTTAGTACAATACTATACTAGTTACTTAATTACACTAAGACTTGAGACAACTATGCTACCATCTTCAGCATTGAGTGACTTAATTGTAACTGCACCAAGATTATTATCATCCTTATCGGTAAGGCTATATTGCAATAAGTTATCCGCAGTACCTCGATAATATTGAAAGTTTGAAACTTTAACATCCTTATTTATATAACCAACATCATTTTTAAATTCTGTTAAACTAACTATACCTTGGTATTCTGGAGACATACTATTGTACGCTTCCTCGGTCTTTCCCTCTTGAATTAATTGAAATACTTTATCTGTTCTTTCGTATGCAACCACGTCTTTGTGTTTAATATTTGCTGCACTCAAGTTCCAGGAAGTAATTGCTGTAGCTATGAAAGCCACCGTTACTATTACTACAATTATTATTTTCTTTGTCATACATTCCCCTATTAATTTATTTATTAACCCCCACCGTTAGGCGACCAAGATTTTGTGTAGCCATATAACGCTCTTCCGTAAACATCAACTCTATACTTTGAATCTCTAGAATAGTTATTATTACATTGGCTATAAGTTATATTATAGTATTTCTTTCTTTGTATCGTGGTACCTCCTAAACCTCCATAGCCACCTGATGCCCAGTAACCGACGACACATGTTCCTTTATTCGAAGGTCTATATCTAAACGCTATAGACTCCTTAGGGTTTTTTCTTGCATTTGTCGTTGTAGGTAGAGTTGAATAGTACAAAGCATACGCTAAATTTTTGCGAGCAACCGTACAAGAATTTGTCAAGTAATTAGCTGGGACACCACAATCCACACCCCCAGTATTTGCAGCTATTGTTGGTGATATAGACTTACCGCTACCACCACTGCTATAACTACTGCTGCCGCTACTACCAGAAGATGCATCGTTACGCTGAGCCTCTTGCCGTGCTCTAATTTGTTCTAACTGAGCTTTGGCAATTGCTTCCCTTTCTTTTGTACATCGATCTGAAACATAGTTTTCTTGTATAGAACAATTCTGCATGTAAGTATTCCAATACTTCTGGCAGTCACTAGTCAGCTCTCCTACCAATGGGGCTTTTAGATAGGCACTTAGTGTCTTTGGGCAACTGTTGTCTTTAGGCACATTGCCTTGTTTCACTTCTGTTGCCAAATTTTCCCTTTGAGTTTTGCATCTATCTGAGATGAAGTTCGCCTCTATTGAACAGTCGTATGGATTTGGCGTTGCTACAACTTTATCGTCTACTTTATTCACAACCTTATAATTTGGTGGATACGCATAGAATGCAACAAATGGTGCTAAGTTATCCTTCTTCCAACCATCGTCCTTACCCTTATCAGTAGCTAACAGTCTATCGACCCATGCTTTATCAGTGGAAAATATAGTCTGGGTATGATTCCCCGCACGAGTCAGTCGATAAACCGGTACGGTACCAGTTATTTTTGTGTTCCAGGCGTAAAAAGCAACGCCTTCATTCCTTGTTTTTCCTTTGTATTTTGCTTCTTTAGTGCTTTTCTGTGAGGGAGTTACGAAATCATGGTAAGTGGCTGATTGATTATATATACGAGTGATTGGTACTGCACCTTTATATGCATGGGCCGGTGCCCTAAAGGCTGCCCCGTAATAGATCCAGCCCCTTGACGCAAGGCTTTTTGCCTCTGAACCTCTGGACAGCACCGAATCTTGATCCCATGCTGATTGATCTACATCACAAATAGGGATACCATCCTGAGTTTGGCAATTGTTAGGGGCTGCTTGGCTGAATACAAGTATACTAGCTCCAATGATAGAAATTACTAGTATGATAAATAAGCCAGTAAGTGATTTCTTCGAATTACTTCCAAAACCTAATTTATTCGTCGTTAGAAATTTTGACTTGTTTGATTTATTGTTACTTTTTTTTCGATTTATTTTTGCGTTTGGCATGTTTACTATTGTTTTATTTTAATTGTTTATGCTTTAGAGTGTACGACTGGAAAATTATATTGTCAACAAAAATAATTAACTACGACTATTAATCGACCAAGATATCTGAGTCAATTAGCTGTGTCGCTGAACCTGAATTTATGCCCTGAATCTGTCCATTTGGATTAATAATGAGGCTATTTCCGCTCCTGCTAGCTTGTATAAATGGCCTGTTGTTCCTTACTGCTTGAAATAGTGCCATGCGTTTAGCTAACACATGATAGCTACTATCTTCATTTAGTAGTGATAACGATGCCGAATTGATCAACACCTCAGCACCATGGCTAACCATATTCATGTAACTGGAAGTAGATATAGCACCGCTGCAAGGCAAAGCGCCCAAATTGATACCCCCATAACTAACTGTACTAATTTCATTTGAGCCTTTACTAAGCTGATATGAATATTTAAAAAGTTCATTAAAATCCTGCTTACCAATTAGTTTGAAGACTCCAGCTAAACTATATGGCATATATTCGCCACCGGGAATCAGCCGGTGCTTAGGCTGGACAGATATTTCTGCACCTTGTTTATTGATAAATATCAGATCATTTGTGGCATTTGGTGACTGACCCTCCAGCTTGGTAGTTACCAATAGTCCAGTCGGACTTAATCTTTTTAGCAATTCATCAAAATTGGGGTTTTTCTGGACCTTTGAATATTCTGGCAATACGAATAAATCAATATTGAATCTTAATTCTGAAAAATTTATCTGTTTATCTAACGAATCAGACTCATTTAAATGCATGACGACAACATGTAAATTCCTAGATCTGGATGCTTTAGGATTCATCAAGTAATAACTCCCAATTATGAATCCCAGAGGCAAGATAAGGCAAACTACAGAATATTTTAACTGCCTTTTAACTAGCCCAAGGTATATTGCTAGTGCAAGAAAATTCACTAGAATGCTCATGCCATAAAACCCAACAATGCGAGAGGCAAATACAACTGGTAGACTACTGGCTATACTTGCTAGTGAGCCGAAATTATTTTCAAATCCAATACTACCCCCTCGGCCATAGCTTATAAATGAAAAGAAGAGTGCGCCGACCAATTCAACAACAAACCAAATAAAAGGCAACATTGCTAGTCTATATGTTTTATTCTCGATAATTAGGCTAATTTTCGGGATTAGCAGAAAACTTAGTGCAGATATTAAACTTGCTAGCAGCCAGGCACTAACACCAGCAATATTAGAAAACCAGCCTGGTAAGATAAAATCCCAATTTGCAGGCTCTATCTGTAGGAAGAATATATTAGCAAAACAGAAAATTAATAAGCCCGATAAGTATATATCTAGGTACGCATACCTCATTCGAACAGAAGAAATATTATCAATATAATAATAAAATGGTAATAAGCCAATAATCACGGTCCACTCAAAGCCAGGAATAACAAAATTTATACCTATTAAAAGAGCTCCACCGTACAACAAACAACGTTGAGGCATAACTTCCGATATTTTCATTTGTCTAATAAGTTTGTTCATCACTACCGATTCTCAATATTTACCAAATATTCCACTTTTTATCAGCTTCATTTCTTCCTATAATTCTTTTATTGGTAGCATACATTTACCTGGCGGTTCTTAACAACCAATACCACCAGTTACATAATAAACCATAGTAGTGTACGTCGCTTGTGTACATTGTGCCTTATATGTAATAATTAACCATTAGAACTACTTGTGGAATAGTTTTGGTAATAATTCATGAAACTAAATATTAACAATTTCTTATATAAACCGTTAATAGGGTTAAGTTTAATAATTGTTCTATGTGCCTCTGGGGTGCAAATAGTGAGTGCGGCCAGTAGCAGCCTAGGTTCATCTGGCAAGGACACTGTTACAAATAGTACTTCTCAAACTACTGCCGGCAATGATGTTGACTGGGTTGTGTCTTACAATAACAGTAGTAGTGGACCTGCAAATACAGTTATCGACAATACTATTGCTCCAGGCAGTACATACAAACCAAACAGCGTGCAATTGCCCCCGGGTTGGGCTACTTCATTCTCTGATGACAATGGTGGTTCATATGGTACAACCGATACCGGCTCAGATACAACCGACCTTAAGTTCACAAACCCTGTAGTCGGTAACCCTAGTAATGGTACTAGTGAACTTGTGTCTCAGCCCTTAGTTAGTGCTGCCCAATCTGGCACCGGTGAAGATGCTTACAAACCTATACCATTTGGAGGGCAAATATACGGTTTGATACACCACAGTGGAGTGGGGGCAAACGAAATCGTTTGTAGCAACAAAGATGGCACAGATTGTAACGGCTATCCTGCATCACTAGAAGTATCAGGGCAAACAGATTTTTATACTTCTATCAATCCCTTACATTACGTAGATCAATCTAATAAGAGATTATTTTTCGCTGTTCAAAGAGATGTTGGCTATGGTATTGCTTGTTGGGATTTTCAGACGTCACAACTCTGTGCTGGAAACGAATATACTGAATTATCTGCTAGTGGTACGGTACTTGGTACTGGACAACCATCTAGATTACTGGGAGTTATACCGGTAGGTAGTTGTCTATACGCTTGGGACGTCGATTTAGTGATGTATGCATTCGATCCAATAAGTTTTTCAACTACCTGTGGTGGATTTAATTCGTATGATTTAGCTTCAACATATAGTTTACCAGTGTATGTTCCTGGTCAACATAACTCTAGCACCTCAAACTACGGACCAGTTGCTTCAGGAGAAGTAATAGATAACAAGATTTATTTTCCTATCAACTACGCATTTAACGCGGACATTAATTTCTTCTGTGGTGGTAGTCCGACTAATTACTGCTATAGTTCAAGGCTGATATGTTTTGACCCAACAGACGCTATCGGAGACTGTGAGGGAGGTTGGACTTCGCCCAGTTTAGGAGGTGCAAACCTTAATTCTAGACTTGTGACTGGTATTTTTAAAGATATAAATAATAGTAATAACCCTTGTGTTTTTGCTATAAATCCCCTTAGTAGCTTCTCGACCGCTACAGGGTGTTATGACAAGACAACTGGAGTTGCTGATACAGTACCAACAAACCTTGTCGCAAATGTTGTGAATAACGCCAGAACTGTAAACGGCGAGGGTGGTGTCTACTTAATGGCATCTTATGAAGAAATTAGTACAACAAATTCATCAGGCGACACTATTAGTATCTTCCCTTTTACTAAATTTGGTGCATTTGGCAATAGTATAACTGGTGGGGCAGGATGTTATAACTGGAATATTGCTGATGAGTGTACTGGATGGGGCTCAAACTCGGATGGTGAAACAAATTGGACTTCTGTAAATTCTGGTGATACTAGAGATTATGGTTATGCAATAGATGAAACTGGTTGTCTATTAGGATTAGGTGATTCTGGTTGGTTATGGTCATTTAATACTGATGATGGTTCATTGCCCTGTCAAAGAACGATATCGGTTGCAACCTTAAATCCTCAAGCCTATTACTGTAGTGGTTCGGGGAGTGTAAGTGGCTGGAATCAAGTGGAAACTAGTAATACAAATTTTGCAGATTTTGATGAAATACTAGTAACAATTAAGGATACAAATGGTGATGTGATACCTGGCTATGATGGAGTAGACATTCTGCCATCTTCTGGAATACTAGACATTTCAGGGATTCCATATAGTGGAGATACTCAGGACATATCTGTAGAGGTGATACTAATAGCATTAAATGGCGATCCATGGACTGGTTCAAACAATCCAATTATAACTACAACATTTTTTGGAGACGATGCTCAAATTTGTTTTCAAACAGTGCCGCAAGATAACTGCGACATACCTAGTATTATTAATGGTGCAAGTAGCACAACTACCCAGATAGATGATGGTTCGGTAGATACACAAGTTTCAAATGTTTCAATGGGACTGATCCTTGGCAATGGAACGGTATGCGGAGCTCAGACAAGTCAACCTAATAATGGCGATACTACAACTCTGGCGAGTAATAATAACCCTCTGGCAGACACAGGAAGCCCCTATAGTCTTTTTTATATGGTTGGAGCAGGTTTTATACTGCTAGCGATTATTGGCATTCTGAGGCGCATACAACAGTAAATTAATCACTATCTGCATTCCTAATTAGATAGTCGGCACCTAATTATATAAATTATAAATAAATAAATCTATCAATTTATTGTCGAATCAAAGATGTCTTCCTTGCTATGAAGAAAAGTACCGAAACTACTAATAGAGTTACAGCAATATTCAATTCCTGGGATATACCTTGGCCGGTTTTAGCTAACTCATTCGCCAAACCCAGCCCAACAGGGTCAACAATTTTTCCGTTTGCCACTCCATCATCATCTAAATTTCCTCCGTCTTGGATTGAATAAGAAAGTTTTATGGCATTACTGCCAGCGTTGTTGATCTTTTGAAGGGTTGCATTTGGCAGGTCAGAGAAAGTACTATTATTAGTAATAAATTTACGACCAACAAATTCTTCGGCATCTCCAGCTGTATAAAAATACAGCTCTATATCAACTATTTCACCTACGCCTGTATCGAGAGTGAAGTCTACCATACCTAAGGGATATGAAAAATCATTGTCAATTACTGGAATTTCTTCTTGAAGAAATGACTTTACTTTAGATATTGTTGTGCAAGCGCTGCAGGCGGCAGTAATGTACGAGCCTTTCTTAGTCTTGAAAGAAGTTACGTTTGACTGTAAATAATCCTTTATTCCATCATTATTTCCGTCACCCTGATTTGGAGCCCCATTTTCTTCTGTCAGTTCAACAACATCATCATCCTCTACAAATTCATATGCTCCACTATCGAATTTGGATCCTTGTGGACGACTAATCCCTCGCTGATCAATATTAGGTGCATTTACATTTACACCAGCATTTATGGCCGGACTAGTGGCAGTTAAGGCGCGAGTTAAAGAGTAGCCTCCATTATCCGCTAGATCACCTAATTTTGGATCTTTGGAGTTTATATCGGTAGATTTTGTGAAATCATTGCCACACGAAGCATCGGAAGAAATATTGCCACCAAGCGACAATGGAGAAAAGTCTACTTGTTCACCTTCTTCTTCGTCATAGAAATTTAAACAATTCAGAGCACCAACGTCAGGCATAACATTGTTATCTAAAATTGTATTAGAAATATGAATTACTGGTTTTGCTTCTTCACCAAATGCCGCAATTCCAATACCAACATTGTCTGCAATTGTCATATTACTTAACGTAAAATTATCTGCTTGGACTTGATCACTATTAATAGCAACTCCTCCAACAAGTAACCCAAAAAGACCACTTGGGGAAGGTGAGTTATTACTAGAAGTAATATTTTTCAGCGATACTGGCGAATCACCTCGATGAGAAATATTAAGTCCTGAAAAATTAGCTCCACTATTCCGATAAAAAGAACTACTCCTAACTTTTATCTCTGAACTCGTGGTTAAATTCGGACTAAAGAATCCGAGCCATAAGCCGCCAAAACTTCCAGGTCCAGAATCATTATCATAAAAAGAACTATTTTGGATATCAATAATCCCTTCCGGGTCGCTATTCGCTATTAAGCATGTGCCCAGTCCTTGAGGTGAATCTAAATCAACAGTATTTTCAAATAATTTTAGATTGTTAAACATCATATCACCGTTAGTTTGTTTTAATAAACAACCCGAAGCACCATTACCACCTATCGAGAAATTATTATTAATATTTACATTAGTCAAAACAAGATTTGCGGCTGTATTCTCATTCTCTACATTATTAGAAATTCCAGCAACTATTGCTTGATTATTACTAATTTCAGAATTGGTAATTGTAACATCTATATTTTGGGTAACATTATAGAAAATGCCAGCAAATCCAAAAGTAGATAATGAATCATCAAATCGATTCCCAGTAATCCTAACATTATCTAAGTTAATGATTGAATCTTCGGCAATTACGCTCAACCCTGCCGATTCATCCCCGACTGAATCACCAAATGTATTCTGAATGGTCAACTTATCTAGCTCGATATTTATACTTCCATTAGAATCTTTAACGATTAACCCGCTATAGGTATCATCACCGTCAATTAATGTAGTGTCAACCGACGCCCCTATAATATGTAAATCTTCTGTTATGATTGGTAAGTTTGCAGTTAGAGCATAGGTTCCAGCAGCCATCGTAATAGTATCCAGACCAACAGTACCCGCAGGACATGAACCTTGTATCGCGTTAGTGTTAGCAGCAATAATTGCATCGGGTAACGTGCAAGAAGAGATAGGTGTAACGTTATAATTAGTCGCAGCAGTGACTGAAGAACTATTAGTAACAAACATAATTGCTAATAACAATATTGATGTGATTCCAGCAATAGCTTTCACTTAGTTACCTCTCATATTGAATTGCTTAAGGTAATTATAGCATGCAACACCCTATTGTTACCCATGCAAATACTACTTTATTCTTTACTCTTTACTCATAGCATCAATTGGATCGATCTGAGTTGACCGTCGGGCTGGGAAATATACAACGATTAAACCTAGTAAAAGACTAAGACCAAGAGTGATAAAAACTAGTTGAGGAGATACAATAAAGACTTTAATATTTTCTTGGACACCATTTCCACGGGCATACTGATTAAGTAATATATTACATAATGATCCTAATGTAACGGCTCCCAACACCCCAAAGAACCCACCGAATAATGCTAATAGTAGCGACTCAACGATGAAAAGTCTTTGAATATCTTGCTTACGAGCACCTAGGTATATCATAAGTCCAATCTCTCTTGTGCGTTCTAGTAATGAAATAGTCAATGTATTGAACATACCTAGTACTGCTATAACCATACCTATTCCTCCAAATCCAACTAGAAGAAACCTGAGAAGTGTGAACACTTGATTGATTTGATCAAGTGTATCCAGAGGTGAAGCAGTTGTAAATCCAAAAGATTGTATTACATCACGAATTTCCTTGATATTATCTTTATCGATAATCACAACTTTAACATTATCGGCATCGGAAATATTATTCGATTCTAGAACACTAGAATTTATGAAACTTTCAGCTCTGGATTGACTGTCAAAAATACCTACAATGGTAAATTCATTTGTGATTATCTGCTTTTCCCCATTTTCATCATCTGCTTCAAAACTAATAGAAATCTTTTTATTCAGTGCGTCTGATTCATTTTTCAATCCCAGCACCTTAATAAGTGATGAGTTCACAATCGTTTGATCTTGTTTAGTATCATCTAAACTCTTCCCGTGTAAAAAATTTAGATTGGTAAGATCGACATATTTTTTATCAGCACCATATAATACTGTCTCAGTTTCCGAACTTTGCATCTTCACTTTACCAGCTAATGTATAGGTTTTAGTTACAGTGCTAACTCCATCGATACTTTGCATCCGATCAATTGCATCTTGATTCAATTTTAATATTTTTGATTGAGGTGAAGTTACATCAATAGTCTGAACCGACTGTGAGCCAATTACTTGTCTACTAACTAGATCTTGCAAACCAAAACCAAAAGAAATCAAAAAGATAATCGAGCCAATACCGATTACTACACCTACTACTGTCAGAATTGTACGAGTCCGTTTAAAGAATAAATTTTTGAAAGCTAAACGCAGTAGTAGCTTAGGTTTTATTACTCCACCAAGCAGTATATCCTTCTTCGGTTTCTGGTCGGTAGCATTTTTTTCGATCATTTTTTCTTATTCTTTTTCTTAAGCTTAGCTTCTTTGACAGCATTAGCAACTTTGATCATTTCTTCTACTCTAACAGCACTACTGTTCATATCTGCCTGGAAAGCACCCTTCTCTTCAGCAACAACACCATCATGAATAAATATACGATGGCTACTCATTGGTAAATAATCGCTGTTATGAGTAACTAAGATAATAGTTGAGTCATTATGGCTACTAAATGAAACAATGAATTGCATTAGCTTATCGCCATTCTCGCTATCTAAACTACCTGTTGGCTCATCACCAAGTAGTAGCATCGGTATACTAACAGTTGCTCTAGCCATAGATACTCGCTGTTGCTGACCGACCGACAGAACAAGAGGACTATATTCGGCATACTCTTCCAGCCCTACTCGCTTCAAACTTTCTTTTGCCTTTTCATTTGCCTCGTTAAATTCCATCCCAGTTAAGTACAGCGGCATTGCTATGTTTTCGACTACATTTAAGCTATTAACCCAGCTATTCGTCTGATGAACGCTTCCAAAATATTGTGCCCTAAATTTTGCACGTTCATTTTGATTAAATTGATATAAATCTTGATTATTAACCATAATCTTACCTGAAGTTGGTTCAAGTAGACCTAAAATCATATTCAGAATGGTTGATTTACCACTACCTGAAGGACCAAATATTATAGTTACTGAATTCTTCTGTATTTCAAAATTGACGTTCTTTAGTATAGTAGACGTACCATCCTGGGCCTTATACTCCTTGGATACATTCTCGAATTTAACAATTACATCATCTTTCATCTTTATTCCCCTAATCCGAATATCTTCTGTAGCGAATTTAGAATTATA
>JAGQMX010000016.1 GCA_020428425.1 Candidatus Saccharimonadota bacterium
GTTCGGTTTATATCCGCTGTGGACGTCAGGAAATTTGAGAGGATTTGCTCCTAGTACGAGAGGACCGGAGTGAACGCACCGCTGGTGTACCAATTGTTCTACCAAGGGCATTGTTGGGTAGCTAAGTGCGGAGCAGATAAGCGCTGAAAGCATATTAAGCGCGAAACTGACCTCAAGATGAGATTTCCCTATGACACCCCTGAAAGATGATCAGGTTGATAGGCGCAAGGTGAAAGTGCGGTAACGTATTGAGCCGAAGCGTACTAATAGGTGCATTGACTTTTTATGTCCAAATATTTTACGCTTAACGGTGTAATTTATTTGGGACAGACAATTGGCTGGTTTTTGATGATTATCAAACCAACGCCGTTTGTTTTTACTTTGTATTGAAATAATTCGACCATCATGGACATCAGTGAAATATCTTTTTCGAGATATCTCATCGGTGCCCATGGCGCGAGGGAGACACCTGTTCCCATGCCGAACACAGCAGTTAAGCCTCGCAGCGGTTACAATACTTGGGTTATCAAGCCCTGGGAAAATAGCACGGTGCCGAATTATAGTTAGAACCTCCCTGAGCGGGAGGTTTTTTCTTTTTCGTACGAAAATTTAACGTAAAATACTCTGCTTACCACTGTTAAATTGCCTAAGGCTAGCTAAAAAAGTAGACAAATGAACAACATCTTTACGGATGGTATTATCGATATTTCGGACAATATAATAAAAAATAGTTGACGTTAGCGCAATACAATGCTATTATGAAAATATTCTGAGTAGTGTGGCACAAACTAAGGTAACTTAGCGACTGTTATATCGAGACAGAGTCTGGGTGGGTGCATAAATATTAAAGGGAGGCCTAGACTATGGCTGGAACAAAGGCAGGCGGCAAAGCTGCTGCAGCAACTAACAAAATTAAGTACGGAGCCGATTTTTACGCAAAAATCGGTGCCAAAGGTGGTAAAAAAGGCAAGACTGGTGGATTTTTCGCCAATCGTGATCTAGCTAGAATAGCTGGTGCCAAAGGTGGCCGAATAAGCCGTCGTACTAAAAAAGCTTAAGTAATAGAAATATTATCTTAAGAATTAATGAGCTCTTAACGGGGCTCATTTTTTGTATATTAACTACATCTTACAGCGTTTTGGCAGGAACTTTTTTACGGTAACAACGTTTTTGTCGGGATTGGGTAACATTCCAGGATTGGTTGCAGTTTATACAGCTGTAGGTGCGGCTATCTATCTGCAAAGATGTGTTCGTGCAGGTTGGGCACGTGCTCCGTAGGTATAGCCAGTCTCGGTATGTATCTAAGCAGTCTTGAATATGGTCTTCGTCTATAGATATCGATAATCTATCGGAAATCTTTTTGGCTTGTTCCCAGGCCTCCACTTCAATTAGCAGCAGGTCAAAATCAGATTTAAAGTTTCTATGTTCGCTTATGGCATGACCGACTTCATGAAGCAAAGACCATTGATCGACCTCGTTGTTAAGTTCTGAGTAGTAGACTATTTGATCGCTGGGCGACCAGTAAAAAACATCTCCTTTTATAATTGATATATCAGGATACAGGGAATTTATCTGATCTAGCAGATTATTTGTTATCTTGGTCATAGGTAGTTTTTCCTAGGTAGTAGCAACCATAGACTACAGCTTCTTCAGCATGTTTTGCGCCTAGGATTGGAGGAATTGGAACTAAAGGATTTTCCATGGTGCGAAGGTGCTTGAGGAGTGGCTTTTGATACTTTTTGAAGTGAGTTCCAACACCACCACCGATTACCACGGCATTTGGCTGAATAACTGCCAGTAAATCATATAGACCCCGAGCAATATTATAGGAAATTTCGTCCCAAATTTTAGGATCTTCAATATCGCTGGCTCGCATGCCGTACTTTTGATAGATCGTTCGACCGGAAGCAATACTTTCCCAGGTGCGTAGTTTACCTTCGTGCTCTAGAAGTATATGCCCGCCTTCGCTGTTTTGAAGTTCGGGGTCTAGCTTACCATCAACCACTAATGCGCCACTAATTCCAGTGCTGACAGTAATGTATAGTACATTTTTATACTTGCCCTTAAGATAGGTTCCTTCAGATAGTCCTGCTAGTTTTGTATCATTTTCTACAACGATATTGCATTTTGCTAAGGGCTTCAAATTTGACTTAATTGGTGCTTCACCCCAAGGAAGGTTGCCAAAATTACTGGCGATACCTTTTTCTCGGTCTATGTGTCCTGGAGCGGCGACTACGCCTATTTTGAAGTCTTGAGGGTTATCGGTTAAAACTTTGGTTACTTGGGACACCCACTCCGGGTATTTCTTGGGAGTTGGGAACTTGACCTGAAAATGTATTTTTCCTTCGTTGGTTAGATAGGCCACTAAGGTTTTTGTGGCTCCAATATCAATAGCTAAAATCATATATTGAGTATAGCATTTATTTCTCAGCCATTAGTTGATTACAGATAGGAAATAAGATATAATCAAGGGTAAAGCTGAACGGGTAAACAATCTACGGATTGCCGCAGTATTTTAGGAGAAAAGTAAATGTCAAAAAATAGTACTTTGACTATGGATGAGTTGCTGGAAAGCAACGACATTAAACAGATTAAAACTGGAGATGTCGTTGAAGGATTAGTAACGTCCGTAAAAAAACATGAAATATGGGTCGACCTCGGTGCCAACGGTGTTGGTGTTGTTATGCGACGCGAAATTGGTGGAGGCCAAAAGATTTCTGAAGGTGACACTGTTACTACCAGTGTAGTAGATCCTGAGATGGAAGAAGGCTACAGCCTACTAAGTATGAAGCGAGCAGTAAAGGATAAAGGTTGGGATGAACTGCAACGTGCCTTTGATGCTCGAGACATCCTAGAGATTACACCCTATGACGCCAATAGAGGCGGTCTGCTGGTCGAATTAGAAGGAATTCGAGGTTTCTTGCCAGTATCACAATTAGCTGCCGGACATTACCCTAGGGTAACTGGTGCAGATAAGGACGAAATATTGCAGAAACTTAATGCTCTAACCGGTAAACCAATTCGAGCCAGGATTCTTGATGTCAACAAACGCGATAACAAACTAATTTTCTCAGAAAAAGAAGCAATTAAAGATGATATGCAGAACCGATTCTCTGAATTAAAAGTTGGAGATGAAGTAGAAGGTATCGTTACCGGTGTTATTGACTTTGGTGCATTTGTGAATGTCGATGGCATTGAAGGATTAGTACATATCTCAGAAATATCTTGGGAACGGGTTGAAGATCCAAGGAAATACATCAAGAACGGTCAAACAATTAAGGCTAAGATTATTGCTATAGATAAAGATCGATTAAGCCTAAGTATGAAGCAGATGCAGGAAGATCCATGGCTACAAGATGTTAAATCTTTCAAAAAAGGCAGCATCGTAGAAGGTAAAGTTACTAGGATTACTCCGTTTGGTGCTTTCGTTCAGATTAGCCCATCAGTGGAAGCTTTGGTACATGTATCTGAAATGAGTAGCAGTGATGATGGTGTTGACCCTGAGAAGATTTTCCAACTCAATGAGAAAAAAGAATTTAAAGTGTTAGATATTGACTTGAGCGCTCGGAAGATTGCTCTTAGTCTTAAAGTAGATAAATAAGGTTTGCTTATTAGTTTAAACCAGGAAGTGTAGGTATCAAATGGCTCAGAGAACCATCTCGATAGATGAACAAGTTACAGTTGGCTCTCTTGCCGATAAGTTGATGATACCCGTCACTCAGTTGATTGGTGAGTTAATGAAAAGTGGAATAATGGCCACTGTTAACGAGAGAATCGACTTTGACACAGCCCAGATAATAGTCGGCGAGCTAGGGCTAGATATTGAATTAGCTAAGAACCAGGCTGATGATCAGATCCAAGAGAGTGTTATTAACCGAAAGGCAAATCAGACTGGACAGCCTAGGCCTCCGGTAGTCGCGGTAATGGGCCATGTTGATCACGGTAAAACATCACTGTTGGATGCCATGCGAGATGCTGATACAGCGGCAGGCGAGGCTGGAGGAATAACTCAACATATCTCGGCTTACCAGATAACTCATAAAGATCGGAAGATTACTTTCCTGGATACTCCAGGTCACGAGGCTTTTGCTGCATTGAGAGAACACGGAGCATTTTTAACTGATGTTGTGGTGATTGTTGTTGCTGCTGATGATGGAATAAAGCCGCAAACTATTGAGGCAATTAGATTCGCCAAAAAGGCCAATGTGAAAATTGTGGTAGCAATAAATAAAATAGATAAAGAAGGGGCTAATGTTGCACTTATAAAGCAGCAATTAGCCGAGCAAGATCTAGTTATTGAAGAGTGGGGCGGTGATATTGTAGTGGTAGAAGTATCGGCTAAGAATAAAACTGGTATAGATAAATTACTTGATATGATCTTCTTAGTTTCAGATGTCGAAGAGTTAAAAGCCGATAATGATGTTCCGGCAACTGGAATTATTATTGAAGCTCATCTTGAGAAGGGCCGTGGTCCAATAGCAATTTGCTTAATTGATCAGGGAACACTACGGAAGGGTGACTACATGGTGGCTGGAAACACTTATGCCAAGATTAGAAATTTAGAGACTACATTAAACCAACCATTAACAGAGGCACTTCCTTCGACCCCTGTGGTTATTACTGGCTTTAAAGCATTGCCAAAATTTGGTGAAGAATTTGTGGTTGCCGAAAGTGAGAAAAGTGCCCGAAGTATAGCCGAGAAATCTGCTAATTCTGGAATCGGCCAGTCTGGTAAGTCGGATATAGGTGGTGGAGAGCTGATTCGGATGATTAATCAGTCAAACCAAGTTACTGGTTATCCGGTGATTATCAAAGCTGATGTTCAAGGTTCGCTGACCTCTGTGTTAGACAGCATAAAGTCACTAGATACAGAAGAGGTTGCCGTTAGTGTGGTTAGCAGTGGTGTAGGGGCGATTAATGAGAATGATGTACATTTAGCCAAGAGCAGTGGTGCTGTTATCTATGGTTTTAGTTCTCAGTTACCAACCAATATAAAAAGATTAGCCAGCCGAGATAATGTAGAGGTGAAATTGTACAGTGTAATCTATGAGCTGATAGATGATGTGAAAAATGGGTTAAGCAAACTGCTAGCACCTGAGGTAGTAGAGACCATTAAGGGAAGCTTAGTCGTGAAAGGTATATTTAAAACTTCGAAAACTGAAGTAATCTGTGGTGGTGAAGTCCTCGAAGGAAAGCTTACGTCGCCATCAATCGCCCTAGTTTATCGGAAAAAGGACATGCTGGCAGAAGTACAAATCACCAATCTTAAAAAAGGCCCTCAGGATGCCAAAGAAGTAGTTAAGGGAGAGATGTGTGGGCTAAATATGGCTACAACATCGAAAGTTGATCTGCAAGAAGGTGATGAAATACGGTTTATAACACGGGAGACGATTAGTAGATCACTCTAGTAGTCTACAAATGAGGCAAGTCGATGGAAGAGATGCCAAACTTCAGTCAGGATAAACAGCCGGAAGAGCCAGATGAAGAGACTGTAAGTCGAAGGGAGCTATTTTCAGAGTCCTGGCAAAGATTCCGAAATCGCTTTGATGAATCGGTTATTGAACGGGTGCAATACAGTAATTACTACGAAGAAGAAGCAAACTCAAAACGGGAGAAGGATAAAGATGACGATGATGAAGATGAATTGTTCACGTCTGTATCTGGAGCAAGTTCCTCTAGTAAGAAGAAAGTTGCTAATCGCAAACTAAGTAAGTTGCGTAGGAGAACTACTGCAACAACACAGTTAGATGATAAAGATCGATCAGTGGTGGAAAATATTGCCAGCAAACAGGCAGACCAAGATGTAATAACCAGGACAGATGTTACTAACCCAGAGGACGAAGCTGTTGGATCTGAGTCCGATAACTTCAAAATAGGCAGTAGCGTAACTGAAGTTAGAATAGTCGAAAATGGACAGGAAAGCACTGCTGAGTCTCTGGCAGATCAATTGGACAATGAGAATCAGATTGCACAAGAAACTATTCTTGAAGATGAAGAAAGATTAACTCCGATATCAAAAATTTTAACTCAAAAAAAATATCGAAGAGCGAACAAGCACGACGGTGAGAGTATTCACTCGAGGTCTTCAGATGCATCGATGGCCAACTCTAATGACAGTGAAAAACATTACACTGACAAGGTTAGTTCTAAGCCGACTGTATATGAGACTACTAATCATCATTATCATCATCGAAGATTGGCAGCATTAGACATTCTTAATTACGGACTAGCTTTGCGCAGAGATAATAAAAATAGGCGACTTAGTGAGAGAAAAATGAAGCGATTATCCGATGAAGTAAAAAAGCAATTTAGCAAAAACGAGTCAACACTTTACTCGAAAAAAACAGCTGGAAATATAACTGAAAAGGTTATTTATAACAACAATACAGTGGTAGAAACCAATAATAACAATCAATCGGTTGCTAGTGACATTGTAGAAATAATTACCACAGAAAATAATACAAAACAACAAAATCATGAACAAAAAGTAGTTACTAGTCATCAGCATTTAGAGACTAGGAGTGTCGAGAAAGTAGAAGGCAGTAAAACAGAATCAATAAAAAGAAAAGAATATCGTCCAGATGGAGTCATTGAAACAAAAAATGAACGTGAATATGTGAAGAGAAACAACGCAGAAATTGAAAGATTACGTTCTGAATACAAAAAACTTCTAAAAGAATCGCAGATGAATATTAATCCAAAACCGGATATTAGCCCCATTCAACCAGCTGTTGAGAATAGTAATATAGTGAATAAAATTCCGGTTTCAATGCTTGATACATCTGGTAATCAGCCAAAATCTAATGATTACAAACAAATGGTAGTGCCTAGTGTTAGCGGTATTATAGCTGGGATAATTGTGTTTCTAATTTTATATATGGCAACTATGCGTTAATTTGGTAAAATGTTGATGTAAAGGAAAATATACGATGTTTAAATTAGATGACAATTTACTTATAGAACTTGGGTTAGGCTCCTTACCTAACGTTGAAAAAAATAGAATGCTCAGTCATATTTATGAAACTCTTGAAATGAGAGTAGGTATGAAACTCGCTCAACAGATGAGCAATGATCAGTTAAATGAATTTGAAAAACTTATAGATCAGAATAACGAAGCTGGCGCCTTGAAGTGGCTTGAAACTAATTTTCCAGATTATAAGCAAGTTGTTGCAAGCGAGCTAGAGTCTTTAAAGACTGAAATCAAGACCGAAGCACCGAAAATTATAGCGGCGATAGAGCAGAGTCCACAATCTGCTATACCTCCACAGCAGCAACAACCAGATACTCAAGATTATAATCAACCTCAATAGAATTTAAGCCTTGGTTTTGTACTATAACTTGTCGAGGTAGCCAGCTAAAAAGGAACTAATATCCATCTCATTTTTACCGATTGGTTTTAATCGTTTGATTTGTAGAGACTTACTTTTGCAACCGATGATTAGTTGCTTATTATCTACCTGGTATTCTCCGGGTTTAAGTTTTTTATCAACTACACTAGCTTCCGTAATAATTAGATCAACCCTGCCGAGTTTGCAGCGACTTTGAGGCCATCCTTGATATGCTCGTATTTCTCGTTCTAATGTTTCAGCATCTTTATTCCAATCTAGGAGGCCATCGTTTTTTGATAATTTTCTAGAGTAGGAAACCTCTCTGCTAGTAGATTTAGCGATTAGATCCTGAGGTCCGGGACTTATTTCTCCGCTAACATACATCGGAAGGTAATGGGCTAGTAGGGTATTACTAAGATCTATTAGATCTTTGGTAAGTGATTGGTTTGTATGAGTGGGTAGAATATTTAATTCACCTTGAGCAATCAACGGTCCTTCATCGAGGGCTTCAACGATTCGCATCAGACTTACTCCTGTCCTAGCTTGGCCGGAAAGAAGAGAGAATGTTATCGGGTCAGCTCCGCGCCACTCGGGTAATAGTGAAAAATGACTATTTATTATTCCCAATGAAAAGCTATCTATCACATCGCTAGATATGATTATTCCAAAATCAATAACTAAGCCTATTTGACTTGAAAACCGATTATTCTTAATAATTTCGGAAAGCTCAAGTCGGTTCAAAGGAGTAAAAATGGGTAAATTATGCATGTTAGCCAGATCGATGACTGGCGCAGTATTTCCTTTGCTCCTTGGTTTGGTTATGACTGCTTCAACTTGAAAAGTTTGTATTAAAAACTCCAAGGACTCACTGGCTACTGGGCCAGCACCAAAAAATACTAGCGATATTTGTCTGTTGCTAGAGTTTGGCTTAGCCATTAGTTCGTCTCGTTTGTTTAGCTACCATAGAATTTTACTATCCTTAATCTTTTCTTGGTAATCTAGTTTCTCTAATTTACCGTCACTAGTCAGTTCGTAGAAAGAGTTTTCATCACCTTTGATGTGATCAACAAAAAGTTTACCTTTCGTATGGTCAACCTCATGCTGTAGAACCCGAGCTAAAAAGCCTGTAGCCTTCATCTTGATCTCTTTTCCATCAACGGAGGTTGCTTTTATGCGAACTTTGGAATGTCTGGGCACTAAGCCATAGACGGATTTAATACTTAAACATCCTTCATAATCAAGTTCAATATCTCCTTCATATTTTGTAATTACAGGATTTATTAAGGCTGTATACTCAGCAGGGCTGCCGTGCTCGAAGTCATCCCTGACGATTATCACGTTCAACAGCACATCTATTTGAATAGCAGCTAGCGCAACTGTTACTTCATGATCTCGACTTGCATCCCAGTCGATCACCGAAGTTATCATATCGTCAATCAGTTGCTTAGTATCGTCATTTATAATGCCAACCTTTTTAGATTTTTGGCGTAAATGCTTATTTGGCAATGTGATAATCCGATCTTTTCCTTGTTTCATTGTTCAGATTATATCAATATATTCGGTCGATATACATAACTAAAGTAGGTTTGTTGGATCTAGGTCATAATTTACATTGGGTGGTAGGCTAGAAATCACCTGTAACAAATCCGATCTTTTCTTGGATTTTATGATAATCTGCCAATTCATGGTTCCCATTGCCATTTCATTAAATCTCGGAGCTGGACCACTAATTTCTAAAGGTAAATCCAAGGGCTTAATAGCTGTCAGTACTCGGTTAGCAGTAGAGTGGATAGATTTTAGGGTCTTCCTCTGGATAATTATCTTTAATACAAAACTAAACGGTGGTAGATTAAATTCCTGTCGTTGTTGGAGTTGGTCATAATAAAATACATCCCAATCATTATTGATGGCAGCACTTAGTGAAGCAGAATCAGGACTTAGAGTTTGGACTATAACTCGACCTTTAGTATGTCCCCGCGAAACCCTACCTATTATTTGTTTTAACAATTGGAAGTTGTTTTCTTCAGAACGATAGTCAGGGAAGCTAAGATTCGAATCAGCCGAAACTATACCAACTAGCCCAAGTTTTGGTAGATCAAGACCTTTGGCTAGGATTTGGGTGCCAACAATAATATCGACTTGGCCTTTTCTGACTTTATCGTAGTTATTCTCTAGTTTTTCTGTCTTGGTAGAGTCGGTATCAAAGCGCATGATAGTTGCTTCTGGAAATAACCTGTTTAATTGGTCAAATAATGATTTGGTACCTAGCATCTTGTAGGCAATATCACTGGAACTACAGTTTGAACAGTTTATTATCGCTGATTTGGAAAAGCCACAAGTGTGGCAGCGGAGCGTATGCTGGTCTTGATGAAAGGTTAGGGGTATTTGGCAATTGGGACACAGCTCAACCCATCCGCAAGTATTGCAACTGACCAGACGGGCACTACCTCGCTTGTTGAGAAAGATTAGAGACTGCATGTTATTCCTCAGTGTAGCTTTAATTGCTTTAACCAAAACTTCAGATAGTTGTCCATTTGAGCTGAATTGCTTTTTATCTTTAATATTTACGACTTCGATATCCGGTTTATGCTGAACCCCCGTAGCATTTTCCTTCATTCTTAGTATTGGCAGTTTTTTTGACTCGAATAAGAAGTAATCGGCAATATTGGGAGTAGCAGATCCTAGTATCAACTTAGCCCCATGCTGTTTTGCCAGATGTCCGGCTACAAATAGAGCATTGTATTTAGGAAATTGATCTTGTTTATATGATGAATCGTGACACTCATCGATAACCACTAAGCCTAGGTTTATTATTGGACTAAAAAGAATAGACCGAGGTCCGATCACTACTACTGGCTCAGTGCTTAGTATGATGTTTATCCAGATGTTGCGTTTTTGGGCTTCGGTTAAATTCGAGTGAAGGACATAGGTAGGACTAGTAATGTTGTTTTGGAATTCAGCCAGTAGCTGTGGGGTAAGACTAATCTCAGGAGTAAGGATTAAGCAGCTCTTGCCAGAGCTAAGTTGCTTCTGGGCGAGCTCGATGTATACCCTGGTTTTACCAGTACCAGTTTCGCCGTGCAGCAGGAACGAGGTATTAGATGTATCATTGTTGATCTTATTAATTACAGTATTCTGTTCGGTTGTCAGTTTCGGTAATTCTGTAAGGGTTCTACTGTTTAGTGTATTTATACTTTTTGCACTTGTTTCAGCTGTCCTTTGGGTTAGTTGCTTCGGTATAAACAGAGAAACCACACTACTAATATTGGCCGGGTAGTAGTTGGCTAGCCAGTTGATTAGTTTAATTGTGGCAGTTGGAAGTACGAATTGATCGAATATTTCTGCAATAGGTTTAACTTTGTATTTAGGCTTTGAAGTATTTTTAATAACGATTCCAGTCGTTGGAATGCTTCTTAATTGGACTACAACAAGCGAACCGACTTGAATATTATTCTTAGAACTATAGGTCAGAGAACTATCGCCATGAAATTTATTACTGGAAACTAACACCTCAAAGTAGTACATATTAGATAGTATAACGACTTAATCACGGATTACTTGAAATTATTAATAATAATCGCTATAATTTTCATTACGTTGTTCGAAAAACAATATTAAAGCTTATGTTAGATGTATTTATAACTTCACGAGTCAGACGAAAAATCATAGTGGTATATGCAAAGTACCCAGATTTCAAAACCCATGTTCGAGGGTTAGCTAAGCTAATCAAGGAGGATGCTGGGAATATTCAACGTGAATTAAAACGTCTAGAAAAAATCGGCTTTCTAATTTCAGAGAAACAAGGAAATACAAAAATTTATCATACAAATAAGCATTTCGCTATTTTCAAAGAACTACAAAGTATTGTTCTAAAGTCACAGAGAATGCATCAGAAAAAAACTAGGTAAATATATTTGTAAATATAAGAGAAGTAAAGTATAATTTAGATAATGATTCAGGTTAAACGTAAAGATTCAAAAGAGTCGTTCGAGAACTTACTACGACGATTCAACAGGAAAGTCCAGCAGTCTGGTGTTTTAGCTATTTCTAAAGAAGCTAAATATTTCCAAAAACCAATTAGCAAGACAGAAAGACGCAAGAAAGCTATAATCCGAAAAGAAAGAAAAGAGATCAAGGTCAAAAAGTTAAAACTAGGCATTAGATAGCCGCTAGTATTGGTTGTCATGAAAATAAAAAAACAACTAGAAGCAGATCTCAAAACCGCAATGTTGGCTGGTGAGAAAAATAAGGTAACAACTCTTAGGGGTCTTAAGAGTAGTATTTTAAATGCTGAGGTAGCTGAAGGTAGTAGAGAGGCGGGTCTATCTGAAGAAAAGATTATCTCAGTGTTCAGTAAAGAAGCAAAAAAGCGGCAAGAGGCTGCTGATTTATACACTCAGGCTGGTAATAACGAAAAAGCACAACAAGAGTTAGTAGAGAAACAGATTATCGCAGGGTATTTGCCTAAGCAAATGTCTGAGGCCGAAATTCAGGAATTAGTAACAAAAGCAGCGAACGAGAATAACCTTACTGAACCTAAGCAAATGGGGCAGTTGATAGCTGCCGTCAAGCAAGAATCAAAAGGTGCTGCTGACGGTTCAGTTATTGCACGGTTCGCTAAGGAGCAATTAAGCAAATGATAGTGCTAATGGGTGTCCCTGGGGCTGGTAAGAGTATGCAAGGTCGTATGTTAGCCGATGAGAAGGGCTACGCTTGGATATCCACCGGTGAAATACTTAGAGTCCTAGTTACTGGAAAACGCCGTCATGAGATGCAGGAAGGTAAATTACTAAGCGACGGAGAAATGATTCGGATGATCGACAAAGTCCTTGACCTAATAAATTTACATGAAGAATTTGTACTAGATGGTTTCCCTCGGACATTAAAACAAGCTGACTGGTTACTAGATCAGGCTCACATGGGTAGGTTCAAGATTTCAGCGGTGTTCCACTTAGTTTCTGATGAATCGGTAATTAGAGAGAGATTAGAAAGTCGGGGACGAAAAGACGATACGGCAGAAGCTATTAAAGTCCGGTTTGACGAATACAACAATGTGACATTACCTATACTAGAAGATTTCAAAAAAGGTGGAGTCACAATTTATGATATAAATGGCTCTCAAACCCCTAAAGAAGTTCACAAACAGATAATAGATAGTTTAGCTTAAAATATGTATACGAAAGTTAAAACAGCTCATGAGATTGAGTCTATGCGACGGGCAGGCAAGCAATTGGCTACCGTACTTCAGTACCTAAAATCTGAAATTCAGCCAGGAATGACCACTAAAGACCTAGCTATACTGGCCCGCAATAAATTAAAAACATTAGGTGGTAAACCATCTTTTTTGGGGTATTATGGTTTTCCAGATGTAATTTGTATATCGGTAAACCAAGAAATTGTTCATGGTATTCCCGGCGATAGAGTTATTAATAACGGCGACATAGTTAGCTTGGACTTTGGAGTAACAATAGATGATATGGTAACCGACTCTGCCATAAGCGTTGTTGCGGGTACAACGGAAGATCAGTCAATCAATCGATTAGTCTCTGTAACAGAGGAAGCTTTAATGGCTGGAATTAAAAAAGCCAAGGATGGAGTTAGAGTAGGAGAGATTTCTAGTGCTATAGAAGCAGTGCTAAATAAACAACATTATGGAGTTGTTCGAGAGTTAGTAGGACATGGTGTCGGACACCAATTACACGAGGAGCCGAATATTCCAAACTACGGAAAGTCATCCGATGGTCCCGTGCTTCGCTCTGGTATGACGATTGCCATAGAACCAATGGCTACTCTTGGCTCCCACCAAGTGACTACTAAAAATGATGGTTGGACTGTTGAGTCAAAAGATAGTAGCATGTCACCTCACTTTGAACACACAATTTTAATTACTGATAATGGCTCAGAAATACTAACAAAAATTTAAAGAAAGTCGCACTAATATTGCTAGTTCTTGCTGTTATTAGTGCGGTTATTTTGGCTTAAGCTAAAAATTGACACGCATGGAACTTGTTACATAAAACGACAAGCGGTATACTGCCCTTATGAGCGAAAATCAAATTCAGCATTTTGTTGGTCTAGATATTGGTACCAGCGAAGTTAAATGCGTAGTAGGCACCCTAGATTCGGAAAAAGATAATAGTTTGTCGATTGTCGGACATGGATCTTCTAGTAATTCTGGTATGAGGAAGGGTATAGTTGTACGGGTTGCTGATGTTATTGAAGCCGTAGTTCAGGCAATCACTGAGGCAGAGCGGATATCCGGCTTTCGTATCTCACACGCTACAGTCAATGTGAATGGACCACAGGTCCTGGGAATGAATTCTAGAGGTGTTATTGCAATCAGTGCTGCTAATCGAGAGATTACTGCTGAAGACCGCCTGAGGGTAGAAGAGGCAGCTACTATTGTTAAACTACCATCAAATAGAGAGATTATTCAGGTATTTGCTAAAAATTACCGGCTTGACGGACAAACAGGCATAAAAGATCCACTTGGAATGAATGGTGTTCGTCTGGAAGTAGATACACATATCGTTACGGCTTCTACTCCGACTCTAAAGAACTTAGATCTAGTATTAGAAAAATCTCACGTTCGAGCTAATCACCACACAGTGTCCAGTTTAGCTGCAGCTGAAGCTGTTCTTTCAAAGCAGCAAAAAGACAGTGGCACAGTCCTTATCGACATCGGTGCAGGTACGACTAACATCGTTGTCCTAGAGGAAGGTGAAGTTTGCCATGTCGCAGTGATACCGATGGGTGGTATTAATATTACTAATGACCTAGCTATAGGGTTAAAGACAGATTTAGATATTGCCGATAAAGTAAAAGTAGAACATGGTGGGTTAAATAAAAAGAATAAGAAGGCCCCCATTTCATTTATGGTCAATAAAACGCGGTATGAGTTCTCAAACGAAGATGTTGAGATGATCATCGAAGCTCGCATTGAAGAAATATTCGAATACGTAGATAAAGAACTTAAAAAAATACAGAAGTCTCGGAAGCTACCAGGTGGAGTTGTATTGGTGGGTGGTACAGCAAATATCAGTGGGATAGATGAATTTGCTAAAGAAAAGCTACAATTAGCTGCTCGAATAGGTAAAATCCGTGATATATCTGGTCTGATAGATACTGTACAGTCTCCAAAATACGCTACAGCAGTAGGTTTAATGATGTTAGATATGTATCTTGGTGACGGTGATTCAGCTGAAGATCAAGGCAATACTAACACTAATTTCTTCGGTTTTATCGAAGGTATACTTAAAAAAGTAAGAAAATAACTAATAAATTATTCAGCCATTTTTTAGTTTATTCTTAATACATTTTATTATTGTTCATTGATACAGCTAAATTATTACGATATACTTTTAGTATTAAAGATTTAGTTCAAGGATTGAGTATATGCCACAAGTAGCACCAGTTATAGAGACATTCGCAAATATCAAGGTCGTTGGAGTTGGTGGAGCCGGAGGCGCTGCCATTAATCGTATGATAGAAGCTGGCGTTGAAGGAGTAGAATTTATTGTCGTTAATACCGACTCACAAGCTTTGCATCATTCTAAGGCCGAGACCAAGATTCATATTGGTCAAGAAACAACCCGGGGGCTAGGTTCAGGTGCAGACCCTGAAGTAGGCGAAAAAGCTGCAGTGGAATCTCGTGATGAGATAAAGAAAGCCATTGAAGGTGCCGATATGATATTCGTAACTATTGGTGCTGGTGGCGGAACTGGTAGTGGTGCTGGACATGTCGTAGCTGAAGTTGCTAAAGAGATGAAAATACTAGTAGTAGGTTTTGCTACCAAGCCGTTTGCTTTTGAAGGAGAAAAACGACGAAAGAACGCAGAGCTGGCAATTGAGAAACTAAGAGCTACAGTGGATACTTTGATAATTATCCCTAATGACAGATTACTTCAGACCATTGATCGACAGACTCCACTGCTTGAAGCATTTAAAGTTGCTGATGACGTATTGCGCCAAGGGGTGCAGGGTATCTCTGACCTGATTACGGTACATGGCCTTATTAATCTAGACTTTGCAGATGTGAAAACTGTTATGAGTGATGCTGGATCAGCCTTGATGGGTATCGGTCGGGCTAGTGGAGAGAACAGGGCTGTCCAAGCTGCCCAACAGGCTATTGAGTCGCCACTACTTGAAGTGTCGATCGACGGTGCTAGAGGTGTGCTGTTTAACGTGATTGGTGGAAACGACATCTCCATGCATGAGATTAATACGGCTGCCGAAACAATTACTGCAGCTGCTGATCCAGGAGCGAATATTATATTTGGTGCAACCATTAATCAGGAACTTGAAGATGAACTTATTATTACAGTAGTAGCAACAGGTTTTGATGAAACGTATTTCCAGAAACAGACTCCGAACCAAAAACAGGCTGAATTACAGGAGCCTAGCCCAGCATCAGTGACTAGTGATGAAGATGTAAAAGATTTAAACATGGATCTCGATAAAGAAGATCCCGAAGATGAAGCTCGAAGTTTCTCTCATGAGCCAAATGTACCTAATATCTGGTCAATTGATCACAAAGAAGATGACAATAATGACGGAAATAATGCAGATAATGATCATGAAGAGGACAGTGAAATCGAAAAACCATCGTTTTTACGACGCTTAAAAAATCGTAAAAAACAATCTGATTCAAATTCTACAGATACAGACGAGCAATAAATGGACGCTGCTGTATTAAATAATACAGCAATAATAAGCTTGAAAAGCGCTATGCATAGGGCTATTATGTCTATTACATACGCTACATGTAGTAATATATATAGCTATAGTACGTTGATATTGAACCTGAAGGAGCAGAGGTCATGAAATGTAGAAAGTGTCATAAAACCGAAACAAAAGTCATCGAATCAAGAGATGTCGCTGATGGGGATGCTATAAGAAGACGTAGAGAATGTCTGGATTGTAGCTATCGGTTTACAACATACGAGCGCGTTGAGCGACCGCAGTTAATTATTGTTAAAAACAATGGTACTAGAGAGATGTTTAGTAGAGAGAAATTACTAGCTGGCTTATATCGAGCTTGTGAGAAAACTTCGATCACTAACGTACAACTAGAAAAAATTGCAGCTGACGTGGAAAATAGTCTATATAACTGTAGCGATCCAGAAGTGCCAACTAGCAAAATTGGATCTATGGTTATGGATCAACTCGGTGCATTGGATGAAGTAGCATATGTACGATTCGCAAGCGTATACCGGAGGTTCAAAGATATAGCAGGGTTTGAGAAAGAATTATCTCGGATTCGAAAAATAAAAAGTGACCGTATTAAGAAATAATTCTTATTTGTTCCCCTCTGGTTCTTTGATATTAAGAGCTAGGTGGGAGCAAATAGTCAACAGATGTGAGCTGTAGACTAGGTACTCTAACAAAAAATATAAAATTAAAGTGAGTGAGGGTAATATGGGAGAAACTACTATCCTGGGTAACAGGAGGCTGTACACACGGCCAAATACTAAGGCTTATGAGTCATTAAAATGGATAAAGACTGATTCAGTTATTGTTAATCCGTTAATGGGTAAGCCAGTTTTCGAGCAAAAGGATGTCGAGTTTCCTGAAGGCTGGTCATTAAATTCAATAAACATCGTAGCTCAGAAGTACTTTACCGGTACACCAGGAACAAAGGACCGGGAGAAGTCATTAAAGGATCTTATAAACCGAGTCGTTGATACTGTTACACGACATGGCTTACAAGAAGGCTACTTTGAAGATGACGATGAAGCTACTTCTTTTAAAGAAGAATTAAAATACGTACTAGCTACTCAAAGGGCAGCTTTCAATTCTCCAGTTTGGTTTAATATTGGCGCTCCAGAACGCTCACAACAGGCTAGTGCCTGCTTTATACTGGCTGTTGAAGACACAATGCCGGCAATTCTTAATTGGTATAAAGAAGAGGGAATGATCTTTAAGGGTGGTTCAGGCTCTGGTATTAACCTTAGCTCGATTCGTTCATCTAAAGAATCTCTAGGTAAGAGTGCTGGTACAGCATCTGGTCCGATGAGCTTTATGCGTGGTGCTGACTCTTCAGCCGGAGCTATTAAAAGCGGTGGTAAAACCAGAAGAGCCGCCAAAATGGTGATATTAAATGCAGATCATCCAGATATTGAGGAATTTATCTGGTCTAAAGCGATTGAAGAGCGAAAAGCCCGAGTTCTAAAAGAGAATGGATTTGACATGAGTCTTGATGGCAAGGACTCATTCTCGGTTCAGTACCAAAATGCTAATAACTCAGTTAGGGTATCTGACGAGTTCATGGAGGCCGTAGAAGCCGATGAAGATTGGGATCTGAAAGCAGTAAAAGACGGTAGAACAGTTCAAACAGTCCGAGCTAAGGATTTGTTTAGGCAAATAGCTGAAGCTGCTTGGGAATGCGCTGATCCGGGTATGCAATTTGATACTACTATCAACAACTGGCACACTACACCAAATGCTGGACGGATTAATGGTAGTAACCCGTGTAGTGAATATATGCACCTAGACAATTCAGCTTGTAACTTAGCTAGCATCAATTTACTTCGTTATCTTAATGATGATCATACTTTCGATATTGAAGCTTTCAAGCATACCGTAGAGCTAATATTTACAGCTCAAGAAATACTTGTCGGTTACTCCGAATATCCAACCGAGAAGATTACCAAGAACGCCAAAGCATATAGAGAGCTAGGTATTGGATACGCTAACCTTGGAGCACTATTAATGGCTCAGGGATTGCCATATGACTCTGATGAAGGACGAGCCCAAGCAGCTGCTATTACGGCACTACTTACCGGCCACTCCTATGCCACTAGTGCAAAGTTAGCACGAAGAGTCGGACCATTTGCTGGGTATCATAAAGACCAACAGGGTATGATTAAAGTTCTCAAACAACATCGCGAGGCCGTATCACATATTGACGCTAAATTGGTATCTGAAGATCTTCTAAGCGCAGCTACAGCTGCATGGGATGATGCTGTTGAATTAGGTCAACTGTACGGAGTACGAAACGCCCAAGCTAGTGTATTGGCTCCTACTGGAACAATTGGTCTGATGATGGATTGTGATACTACTGGTATAGAACCTGATCTAGGACTAGTAAAAGTAAAGAAACTAGTTGGAGGCGGTACGATGCATATCGTGAACCAGACTGTACCTAGAGCTCTTGATGCCCTTGGATATACCAAGAAACAGGCTAAAGATATCGTCAGCTATATTGATACTGAGAAAACTATCATTGGCGCACCTCATCTGAAGCCAGAGCATAAGAATGTCTTTGCTTGTTCAATGGGAGATAACTCAATTCATTATCTAGGACACGTAAAAATGATGTCAGCAGTACAACCTTTCCTTTCTGGAGCAATTAGTAAAACAGTCAATATGCCTGAAACTGCAACTGTGGAAGATATTGAGCAATTACACATTGACTCCTGGAAAATGGGACTTAAGGCAGTGGCGGTGTATCGAGACAACTGTAAGGTAGGACAACCACTAAGTATGGCTAAAAAAGATGGAGCAAAGGAAGAGCCAGCTAAACCAGCCGACGAAAAAATTGTTGTAAAAGGTGCAGTAAGAAGAATGCTTCCTAAGCGACGAAAGAGTAGTACTTACAAATTCCACATCTCCGATCTAAAAGGTTTCTTTACGGTTAGTGAATACCAGGATGGTACTCCAGGCGAGCTATTCATAAATGTATCGAAGCAGGGTTCAACGCTGTCAGGTCTAATGGACTCATTCGCTATTAGTGTAAGTCACGGTCTGCAATACGGCGTTCCTTTAAAGAGTTACGTGAAGACTCTAAGAGGTACAAGCTTCGCACCATCTGGAATTACTGACGATGAAGAGATTAGGACGGCAAGTTCAATCACCGACTTTATTGTTAGGCGATTGGCGCTAGATTACTTATCTTTTGATGATCGCTTGGAACTAGGTATGGCTGATCTGGATGATATGCCAGATGATCAGACCAGTTTACTTGGTGATTCGGATTTAGATGACTCAGCTATCGCAGATAGACCCGATGCTGAACAAACTATTGAGGCTTCAAATAGTGAAACTGGTCCGGTTAGCTCCAGTGCTAGTAAAAGAGGTAAGGATGACACCGCACCACTTTGTTACAACTGCGGTAATCAGACCCAGAGAGCGGGTAGCTGCTACGTTTGTAGCGCTTGTGGTTCTACAACTGGCTGTAGCTAGATAATACTGTGCTTGTGCTAAAATAACTGATATGAAGATTGTAGTCTTGTATCACCCAAATTCAGATCATTCTCGAAAGATTGAGGACTATGCTCGAGATTTTAGTCATCAGTTTGGACACAAGTTAGATCTAATTAGTTTGGAAACTACACAAGGGGCAGAAAAGGCAAGAATGTATGACATCGTCCGCTATCGAGCAGTGATGGCGATGAGTGACTCTGGCCAGCTTCTTAAAGCTTGGCAGGGTCCGGTCTTGCCTCTGATGAACGAAGTATCCTTCTACACTAAAGGTTAGACTTGTCTGTTAAGGGTAGGTGTTGTATTATTGGCTAGTAAATGCGTTTCATGAAAATGAATTAGTGACTATCCATCACGAAGCAGGAGAAAGAAACTGTAACCTAGGTTACAGGAGTAGAATCTACCGGACAAGCCCGTAAGCCTTGAACTAAGAGCTAAAAGAATCACTTCTTTTGGAAGCCAGATGGTACCATCCTAGACATTAGGATTCTGGCAGACAAGAGAGGTGATTTTTTATTGAAAAAAACGAGTACAATAGGAGCAAGATGAAATTTAAAGCTGGAACTAGGCGAAAACCAATAGAATACGAAAAGTATTGGGTTAAACAATGGAAAAAAAACGATACTTTTCAGAAGTCGGTAGAGAATAGACCCAAAGATAATAGTTACGTATTTTATGATGGGCCACCGTTTATCTCTGGGTCACCGCACCACGGTACGTTGCTGAGCTCAATTGTTAAAGACGCAGTTCCTCGATTTCAAACTATGAAAGGCAAGCGGGTTGAGCGAGTCTGGGGCTGGGATTGCCATGGATTACCTGCTGAACGATATACAGAGAAGAAGTTAGGTATTCATTCCCGACAAGAAGTACTGGAGTACGGTATTGAGAAATACATCAAAGCTACTAGAGATAACATGATTCAAACAAGTAGTGAGTGGGAAGAAGTTGTTGATCGAATCGGCCGGTGGGTAGATTTTAAGGGTGCCTACAAAACTATGGATAAGGAATATATGGAGTCTGTCTGGTGGGCTTTTAAAGAGCTTTATGAAAAAGGTAAAATATATGAAGGTGAAAGAGTTCTTATGTACTGCACTTTAGATGGGACACCTCTGTCTAAAGCTGAAGTAACTATGGATGTTGGCGCTTATCAGGATGTTACTGACCCTAGTGTGTACGTAAAATTTAAGATAGTTGGAGAAGATTACGCGCTACTGGCTTGGACCACAACACCATGGACATTGCCGGCAAATACGGCAATTGCTGTTCATAATGATTTAGACTATGTTGAGGTTGAGTTGGAGGGCGAAAAACTGATACTTGGGGCGGAATTGGCACCAAAAGTTCTAACCGATGAGAAGCATAATAAATTAGATTATAAGGTTCTACGAACCCTAAAAGGAAAAGAGCTGGTTGGGAAGGAATATGACCCGTTATTCACTGATCGTGGTAATGGAGCTCATAAGGTCTGGCATGCGGATTACGTGAGTGCTGAAGATGGTTCAGGTATCGTTCACTTAGCACCAGCCTATGGTGAAGAAGACTTTGAGCTTGCTCACAAGAATAACATCCCAGTTGTCCATGTTATAGATGAGAATGGCTTTTATACAGAAGGTGAATGGAAAGGGCAAAACGTCTGGGAAGTGAACAAGCCAATTGCTAAAGCGCTAAAAGAGCGAGCTGATGTCTTGAAAATTGATTACATTCGACATAGTTACCCGCATTGTCATCGTTGCGGCACTCGGTTAATGTATCGAGCTCATCCTAGCTGGTTTATGAATATCGACGGTCAAAGAGAGAAGATGCTAGAAAAGAACGGTCCGATAAATTGGTTTCCGCCGCATGTAAAAAATGGGCGTTTTGCTAAAACTATAGAACAAGCTCCGGACTGGAACATATCCAGAGATCGTTTTTGGGCAACGGGTATGCCAGTATGGAAAGGCGTCGATAAATCTGGCAAAGAACGGGTAAAAGTAGTCGGTAGTTATGCTGAGTTGAAAGAATTATCGGGTGTTGAACTGGATGATTACCACCGGCCTTGGGTAGATGATATCACCTTTGAAATAGACGGAGTTAAATATTCAAGAATAGATAAAGTAATGGATAGTTGGTTCGAGGCTGGCAGTATGCCTTTCGCTCAGTTCCATTATCCATTTGAAAATAAACAAAAGTTTGAAAATAATTTCCCAGGTGATTTTATTGTTGAATACATCGGTCAGGTCAGAGCTTGGTTTTATTATATGCACGCAATGAGCGTGGCCTTATTCGGTGAAAATTCGTTCAAAAACGTAATTGTAACGGGCAATGTAGCAGGAAATGACGGTCGTAAGATGAGTAAGAGTTATGGAAACTATACCGACCCTAATGAACTTATGGATCAATTCTCGGCTGACTCATTAAGGTTTTTATTACTTCAAAGTTCACTTCTTAACGGGGAAGACTTTACCTTACAAGATAAGGAAGTTGGTGATGTAGCCCGAAAGCTAAGTATGATCTGGAATATGTACGATTTCTTTACAATGTATGCTGAGGTCGATGGTTGGGAATGGGATGGAAAGCACGAAGATCCTACTGAACTTTGCAATAACCCACTGGATGTTTGGATTATTAGTAGAGTTCATCAGCTTACAGATGAAGTGCAGAAGCACATGGACGGATATGACATACCTAATGCAATGAAGCCAATATTACCTTTCATAGATGATGCTAGTAATTGGTACGTAAGGCGATCACGGCGTAGATTCTGGAAAAGTGGTGACGACTCGGATAAAAACGACGCCTACAAGACCCTACACTACGTCTTGGTTCGATTGTCGGTAGTGTTGGCACCATTTACTCCATTCTTGTCGGAAGAGCTCTACCACAAGCTTACAGGCGGCGAATCAGTTCATTTACTAGACTGGCCAAGCGTAGGACATGTCGATGAGTTAATCCTAGGTAGAATGAAAACAGTAAGACATCTGATAAACATTGGACTAAGTGTTAGAGCTGAAAATTCTTTGAAGGTAAGACAACCCCTCGCAAAAGCAACCTTGAATGGGGAATACACTGGGTATTCAGATGAATTGCTAGATATTATTAAAGAAGAGTTGAATGTTAAAGAAATAGTTGTATCAGACAAGCAACCAAAACCAGTTAAGGCTGCAGTGGAGGATTTTGAGAGTGGTGATATGAGTCAGCTATACCAGATAGAACTTGATCTAAAATTGACACCTGCACTAGAGCGAGAAGGGCTGGTTAGAGAAGTTATTAGGCAAATTCAGAATAATCGTAAAAAAGCTGGACTTGAAGTAGATGATCGAATTAAGCTTGTATTAACTACTACCGATCAGACTCTCGCTCAAGCCATCAAAGAGTATATGACAGAAATTAAGACTGAAACACTAGCAACAGAGTTAAATGAGGCTGATGGTTTAGAACACAGTAGATCTGTAGAAGTTGGCAATAAGAACCTTATGATCGACTTAGAAAAGGTTTAATCTGACTTTACAGAGGTAGATATATCTGCTACTATCTAATTTGTAACATTTTTTACTAAGGAAGAAATATGAAAAAAGCTGTAATAGCTACCGGTGGTAAGCAATACATTGTTCAAGAAGGCGATACTCTAGAGGTAGAGCTGCTTACTGATGAGAAAAAAACCAGTTTTAAGCCCCTGCTAATCATTGATGGAAAAGACACTAGTATTGGTAAGCCAATCGTCGACAAAGCTACTGTTAGCGCCGATATCGTAGAATCAGACGTAAAAAACGATAAAGTAACTGCAATTCGCTATAAGCCGAAAAAACGCGTTCGTAAAGTTCGTGGTCATCGACAACACAAAACCGTTATTAAGATAACCAAAATATCCTAGCACGATAGGACTGGTATTATAAGGCTACAAACTAAGTGGCCTAAGCATTTGTATTAATGGACGCTTATGTTTAAATGTACATAGGGAAAAATGACAAATACAATCGCAATACTCAATCAGAAGGGGGGAGTTGGTAAAACAACAACAACCCTTAATTTGGCGGCTTATCTATCTAAGAGGGGCAGGTCCGTATTAATAGTTGATCTTGATCCTCAGGGTAATGCCACCAGTGGACTTGGTTTAGATAAAACTACGCTCGATGCGACTATTTATGATGTATTGTTTGGGAATGTAGCCACACATCAGGTTATACAAGACACTAATTTAGATAATTTGAGTATCTTACCAGCAAATGCACAGTTAGCAGCTGCCGAAGTTGACCTAGCTGGTGAGCAGCATAGAGAATTTAGGTTAAAACAGGGCTTAGATGGCTTAGAATATGACTATATTTTGATAGATTGTCCTCCTTCGTTAGGACTACTAAGTGTTAATGCGCTGACTGCAGCTGAATATGTATTAGTGCCGGTTCAGACAGAATACTACGCATTAGAAGGCCTAGGTCAGCTGCTAGAGATTATTCAAAGAGTTAATGCCGGATTAAATCCTGGATTGCAACTACTTGGAGTGGTAATGACCATGTACGATAGTCGCACAAGTTTATCCGATCAAGTAGTTTCTGAAATAAAAAAGCATTTCGGCTCGAAATTACTTGATACAATAATACCTAGAAATGTACGGCTAGCTGAAGCACCCAGCTATGGAAAAACTATCGCCGAACATGATAAATGGTCAAAAGGGGCAAGAAGTTACAAAGCATTAGCGAAGGAGATTGAAGCACGTGTCAAAAAGTAAATTAGGTAGAGGGTTCGATTCATTATTCCCAACGGATTTTGATCAAACAATACTCGATAACCGCGAAACAATCCAAGATATTAAGGTAGATCATCTTGAACCTAACCCCGAGCAACCCCGAAAGAACTTTGATCAAGCTGAAATAGAGGAGCTAGCTGACTCCATTAAACAGCATGGTTTGATCCAACCTATTGTAGTAACTCCCAATGGTGATAAGTACTATATTATTGCCGGTGAGCGGAGATGGAGAGCTTCCAAGCATGCCGGGTTACCGTCTATATCTGCTATTGTGCGCACTGCTCAGCAGCTACAGCGTCTGGAGCTAGCTTTAGTTGAGAATGTGCAAAGAGTTAACTTGTCACCACTTGAACAAGCAGCCTCTATTAAACATCTTAAAGATCAGTTCAATATGGACCACGATACGATTGCTAAAAAACTAGGTAAATCTAGTGTAACAGTGATTAACATCCAAAGATTGTTGAGTTTACCGCCAGAAGTGGCTGAAGCATTAAATAAAAAGAAGATAACCGAAGGACATGCCAGAGCTATTCTTGGCATAAAAGACCCTAAGAAACAGATAGAACTAATGAAATTGATTATAAAAAACGATTGGTCTGTGCGGCAAACTGAACGCTACGTGGTAGCTCATAAACAGGGGGCACAAGAGGCTAAAGTAGCTATTAAGAAATCCAGTGCGACATCCAAACAGACCGAAAAACTTACAAAGCTTCTAAAAACTCCGGTAAGTCTTAAGCGAATGGCCAAAGGTGGAAAGCTAGAGATAGCTTACAAGAACGATAAAGATCTAGACAGAATAACTAAGTTAATAGCTAACAAATAGCATTGAAATTTAAATAGACTGGACAGTATTTAGAACGATTCGCTTTTACTAAAGGGGTAAACTCTAAGCGCTAGCTTTCCGACTAAGTCATCGAGTGGCACTGGGCCAAAGGCTCTAGAGTCTTGCGATTGAGGTCGATTATCTCCTAGTACAAATATAGAATTTTCAGGTACTTTTAGGTTGATGTCTCCCTCGGTGTTGGTTATAACCTTGCCGTAATCTGCTTTGTCGGGCTCAAGTCCGTCGGGATTTTGTTCATTGAATACCTTCACTACATTGTTCTTAATTACTACCGTTTCACCTGGCAGGCCAATAACCCTTTTAATTAACTGTCTATCGCCTTGTGTGCCAAATTCGAAATTATCGTGTCTGGTGAAGATGACCACATCTCCTCGGTTAGGGACGTATGGATTACGAGATATTTTCGATAGGGTTTTCGGTAGCTTGTAGACGATTAGTCGGTCTTTATTCTGTAATGTCGTTTCCATACTAGGACCATCTACTTCATAGGATTGGAATACAAAGGCAGTCAGAGCTAGTGCAATAATTGGAGCAATAACTAAGATTAATATTGTAGAAAGTAGGCTTTTAATACCGTTCTTTTTAACTTCGTCATCTGATTCTTGCTTATTGCCATCATTATTCAATATCTCCCCAATTGGATCTACATCACTATCGGCAAGTCTGGGTTCTGGGACAGGGCCGTTTTGGGGCGCACTTCCTGGGGCAGGGGTTGGTTGAGTCTCATTCGGTCTATTAATATTAGGGTCCATCGGAAATACTATACTAAATATATACACATAACGCACATGTTAATTTAATAATAATCCATGCTAAAACGATTAAGTAGTTTGCTATAATAGGTGGAAGATATGAGACAAGCATTTGCCAAAATTAAGCCGAAAAGTGGATATTCACATTTTGTTCATATTGCCTTAACTTTGTTGTTGCCGGCACTGTTATTTGTGATAGTTCGTTTAGGTTTCTACCAGCTAGAATTAGGGTTGGCGTTAATTCTTCTAAGTAAGTGGCGAATTTTTGCTGTTAAACCTAGGCACTGGCCAGCAAACCTCAGGGTAAACGCTGTAGATATTATTGTTGGGCTATCGTCACTGGTGTTCATGGTACAATCTAGCTCCCAACTAGTACAGCTGTTCTGGGCAGTTATCTACGGAATATGGCTGCTATATATTAAGCCAATGTCAAATGTCCAAGGTAGCTCGATACAGTCATTAGTAGGTATGTCATTTGGCTTTGTAGCGCTATTTGCAGCCCTAGGGGGCTCATCATTGTATATTCTAGTGATCTTGTCCTGGATACTGGCCTACATGACTTCTAGACACTTCTTAATATCTTTTGAGGAGCCACTAATTAAGTATTTGTCATATACTTGGGCTTATTTCTGTGCCGCATTGGTTTGGGTCCTAGGGCACTGGTTACTATTTTATGGGCCGATTGCTCAGCCTGCTTTGTTAATATCGGTACTAGGGTTCGGCTTTAGCGGCATATATTATCTTCACAAATCCGATAAAAGCTCTGTTATACTAAGAAGACAAATAATATTTGTAGTATTTGCGATATTAGTAATTATTATTACCTTTTCTGACTGGGGTGATAAGGCAATATAGGTATCTTAATTAGGCGTTGCTCTAGTGCAGCGTAGAGGGAGGGATAGTGAGTCAAGACGATTTAAAAAACACGCACAGTGAAGTTAAAAAACTAGGAAATAATTCGAATATGGGGTCGGTGAATACTGGGCCCAAAGAATCGAAGAAAGCGAATAAAAGCCAATATAAAACCATACTAATGATTTTCATCAGTATTTTAGCTGGATTCTTTGGTGGTTGGGTAGGGGGACAGAATAAGCAGCTCAATTTAGATACAAAAAATAGCACTCAACAACAGATCATAGCTAGTGAAAGTCAGTTGATTAACCAGATTGCAAAAGACGTTGGTCCCAGTGTTGTGTCGGTTAATGTGTCTAGTACAGCGCGGAGTACCAACCCATTTGGTGGTGTCGGCGAAGTTCAGCAGGAATCAGCAGGAACCGGTGTAATTATCAGTAAAGAAGGTGTAATTATCACTAACCGGCACGTTATACCAGCAACAACCGAGAAAGTAAGCGTAACTCTTTCAGATGGCACAACATTTGAAGATGTAAAAGTAATTGGACGCACAAATGATAATGATTCATTAGATATTGCCTTCCTTAAGATTAATGATAGTAAAGGCAAGAAATTACCTCCAGCAACAATTGCTGATTCTAGTAAAGTTCAAGTAGGAGATAAAGTAGTTGCTATCGGGAATGCTCTTGGTCAATTCCAGAATACTGTCACCAGTGGAATTATTTCTGGGTATGGACGAGATGTACAGGCTTCCGATGGTAGTGGTGCTGGGGTAGAGACATTACAGAATTTGTTCCAAACTGACACAGCAATTAACCAGGGTAACTCTGGTGGCCCACTAGTAAACACCAATGGTGAGGTTATTGCGATAAACACGGCGGTGGCTGGGAACGCAGAAAATATAGGCTTTGCCATACCAACCAATGACATAGCAGGCCTAATTGACAGTGTTCTGACTAAAGGTGAGTTGTTAAGACCATATTTGGGAGTTAGATACATTAGTCTAACTGATGATGTAGCAGTACAGTATGATCTTGATGTTAAGCGGGGAGCTTATCTAGCGCCAGCTGATCCTGGTACAGAAACAATTATTTCTGATAGCCCAGCTGATAAAGCGGGTCTAAGAGAAGGGGACATTATCGTAAAAGTTGACGATACTTCGATCGATGAAAAGAATAGTTTAACCTCTGTCTTAGGTAGGAAATCGGTAGAGGATAAAGTTACCTTGACTGTGATTCGTGATGGAAAAGAGATTACGCTTGATGCCACTCTGGAAGCGACACCGAAAAATTAAGCAGTGATTACTACATAGTTAGCTGGAATGCTTGGATGAGATTAGTGGTTTGGCGTAGTTTAAGCCCAAATCTTGAGCAATAATCAGCTATTTCTTGGTGCTGATGACTGTGTGACTCTATAATTAGCCAACCTGAGTTAGCAAGAATATTCTTTGCATAGATCTGATCAATCAGCTTCAAAATTAAGTCTAGTCCATCTTGTTCAGCAAAAATTGCTGTTGACGGCTCGAGTTTTAGCTCTGGCTCAGTCGGTATTCGTTTACTTACGTAGGGAAGATTGGCGACAATAACATCAAACTGACCGTCAACGTTTTTTAGTAGATCCGATTGAATAAAATCGATCTTTGCATTGTTGAGTTTTGCGTTTATTTTTGCAGTTTGTAGAGCTTTTGAGCTAATATCGGTAGCACTAACTCGTAACAGTTTATTTCTAGATGCGATAGTTATTGCAATATTACCAGAACCCGTTCCTACATCTAAGATAGTTGCATCTGGAGCAAGTTTTATGTTCTCAATAATATCTATAATATCTTCAGTTTCAGGCCGTGGTATTAATACATCCGGATTTACCTGGAAATTAATGCCGTAAAATTCTTTGAAACCTCTAATATATGCCAGAGGCTCGCGGTTAAATCTTCTGTCTAGCATTTTACCTAGCTGTACTTGCTGGTCTTTGGTGAGTTCAGTATTTAAATTTGCTAATAGATGGGATTTATTTTTCTTGGTTACATCTTCCATCATTACTAAGCAATCTAGCCGGGGGTTACGAATACCGTTAATAGCTAGCTTGTCTATCGATTGAGTTAACCAATACCCGATAGTTATTCTTTGATGAACACTTTTAATGTTTTTAGCTGGCATCGTTGAGTAATTTTTGTTCGTATAGCTGAAGATTTTCGTATAAATCGTCGATTTCACCGTTAAGTGCAGCAGGAATATTACTTCTGCTATATCCGATGCGGTGGTCTGTAATCCGATCTTGAGGGAAATTGTAGGTTCGGATCTTTTCACTTCGGTCCCCGGATCCGATTAAGGCTTTTCTGGAGTCGCTAAGTTTCTTTTGTTCATCCTCGATCTTTTGCTGCAATAGTCTTGATCGGAGCACCCCCATTGCTTTATCTTTGTTTTTTATTTGAGACTTTTCATCTTGGCAGGTCACGACAAGGCCACTAGGTAAGTGAGTAATTCGAACGGCTGAGTCAGTTGTGTTTACACTTTGGCCACCATGTCCGCTGGCACGATATACATCAATCTTCAGATCTCCAGGGTTAATTTCTACATCCGTTTCTTCGGCTTCTGGCAATATACTAACAGTAACCGTACTAGTGTGGATACGACCTTGAGATTCGGTCGATGGTATCCGTTGTACGCGGTGCACGCCAGCTTCAAATTTAAGGGTCTTATAGGCATCAGAACCGCTTACTGAAAATATTACTTCTTTATAGCCACCGACTTCATTTAAGCTTTCACTAATCATTTCTACCTTAAACCCTTTAGTCTCAGACCATCTGGTATACATTCTAAATAGATCACCAGCAAAAAGGCTGGCTTCATCACCGCCTGCCGCCGATCTTATTTCAACGATAGCATTACGATCGTCATTTGGATCAGTAGGAATAAGTAGCAACTTTAAATCTTGTTGGTTGTTAGCTAGTTGCTCACTAAGTTCAGCTTGTTCAACTTTGGCCATTTCAGCTAGTTCAGCATTGGAGTCTTGAGTAAGTAACTCGGAATCAGTGATTTTCTGCTTTATTTCGTTTATTTGATCAAAAAGAGTGGTAATTTTTTCTAGTTCACTAAGCCTTTTAGCTAATTTGGGATATTCTCTAGAGCTGAAAATACTCGGGTCCTTGAGCCTTTCTCGAAGCTGGTCTAATTCCTCTCGGATTGGTTTTTCTTGATTTTCCATAACAATATTTAATCACACTAGGTACTATTAACTACCCATGTGTAACCTATTCTAACTACTTATTTTGATTTAGCGACCGGCTTTTTTGGCTTATCTACTGTATCTGCGTTTTTTCTAACTCTAGTTTTACTGGCTTTTTTCATTACAGCTTCTTTTCGCTTAGCTGCAGCTTCCTGGCGGGCCTTGAATCGGTCAACACGACCTTCGATGTCTATCATCTTCTCTTGTCCAGTAAAGAAGGGGTGTGATGCACTACTAATATGGACGGTAACTAGGGGGTATTCATTCCCGTCAGTGTATTTAATAGTTTCTTTAGTCGCAACGGTAGAGCGGGTTAGGAATAACTCGCCATTGTTTAAATCTTTAAAAACTACTAACCGGTAGTTATCTGGGTGTAAATCTTTTTTCATAATCAATGCTGAATTATACACATCTGTTGCTATCTGGTCAACAGTGAAGGAAAAGACTGGAATTTAAATTGACATATAGCCATAAGTATGATAAATTATTAACCAGATATTTTAAACAATAAATATGAAAATGTAACAGAAAAATATTGGCATAAAAATGGTTGTACACCCAACATCCCGAATCGAACAGGAAAATAGACCAGAAGTCTCTATTCCAAATTTGTCGGATCATTTCCCAAATCCTGTTGCAGTTGCTGAACATATAACTAACCAAGCTGTTGGAGTAGCAAATGAACTATTAGATGCTGATGATGTTCATTCGTCTGGTGATCGTCGTTACGCAACTCGAGCTGTGCGAAGTAAGCTTGGTAAGGGTATTATGAATGTCACTGAAACACTGGTCAGTGGACCTCAAATAGATCATGATGAGCAGACTGAAGATATCGTCGATTTAACATCTAGTCGATTGAACAACCACAGGAATGGGCCTGGGGGATTCAGCCCAGCATTGACAGGATATAGAGTAGTCACCGTAAATTCCGGGCTAAAATCGAAACAACCCCTAAGTATTGTTAAAGATGTCAAATCCACCAAGAAACCAAAGTTAGTTTATGAACAATCGATGTCTATATCGACCCCAGAAACTGGTAGTCCTATATACTCAGCACCTGGAAATGTAGAAGTTCCAAGTCCTACAGAAATTGTTAATCCGACAATTCTAACTGAACAGAGCATTGAAAATGGCGAAGTAAAAACAAATTCTGTGCGGGTAGGAAAGACCGCTATGGGCTCAGTTGCTGTTGAGGTAGTGAAACGAACAGCTAAAGAAGATTCATCTGAAGTAGAGATGGAAGTGCACAGGAGTTCGTCTGCCTATAACAGTACTGATAAACGGCTGATTGAGGATGCTCAGAAAGCAGAGAAGATGGCGCTGGAGATTGTCGGTAGAGTAATAGATGCTCAACCGAAGCCTAAGAAATAGATATAGTTCAGTGAATTATGTTGAATAATTTAGTATAAAACGTACTAAAAAAGTAACAGAATATAGATGTTGCTTCAGGGGTAATCATCTGTTATAATTATTCACATTGTTAAATTAAACAGGTGAGTACAAAAATCCTCCTTGGTTGATCTATGTAGGACAACTGAAGGTAGAGTACTTTCCGGTGAGAAAGGATTTATATCATGGCTACTGAAGTAGACATTAAACAACTATTGCAAGCGGGAGCCCATTTTGGACATAAAACTAGTCGTTGGCACCCAAAAATGGCACCATACATTCACAGTAAACGTGAAGGTACCCACATTATTGACCTAACCAAGACAGTAGAATGTCTTGATGAGGCACTAGCTTTTATAACCAAAACTGTCGGTGAAGGAAAGCAGATATTGCTTGTTGGAACAAAAAAACAAGCTAAAGATATAGTTAAAAAGGCTGCTGTTGAAACAGGCATGCCATATGTAACAGAACGATGGCTTGGTGGAATGCTAACCAATAAAAAGACTATTGGGGAACGTATTAAGCACCTTAAAGACCTAGAAAGTCGAATGGAAAGTGGCCAGCTAGAGTCTAAGTACAACAAGCTTGAGGTCCAGCGATTTCAAGAAGAAATTGATCAGATGAATACTCTATATGATGGAGTTAAAGACATGTCAGCAAAACCAGGCGCGGTCTTCGTTGTAGATATAAATAACGAGATGAATGCCCTAAAAGAGGCTCAAAAACTCGGTTACAATACTATAGCGATCGCAGATACTAATACAGATCCAAGTGATATAGATTACGTTATCCCAGCCAATGATGACGCTATAAAGACTATCCAGCTAATAGTAGATTACATTCAAGCAGCAATTGAAGAAGGCAAGGCAAAACAAAAAGCACCAAAAGAGGCAAGCGACAAGGAGGAGAAATAATGAAAGTTAGTATTGAAGACGTAAAACGACTAAAGAATTTAACAGGCGTAGGCTTAACTGACGCTAAAAAAGCCCTTGAAGAGGCAGATGGTAATTTCGATAATGCCCTAGAAGCTATGCGCAAAAAAGGTCTTACTAAAGCTGAAAAGCGTGGTGAGCGTGAAGCTCGAGCCGGAATGGTAGGGACCTATAATCATGATGGTAGAATCGGTGTATTGGTAGAAGTAAACTGTGAAACTGACTTTGTGGCACGAACTGATGGTTTTGCAGATTTAGTTAAAGATATTGCCATGCATATTGCTGCTTCATCTCCAGAATTCTTGAGTGTAGATGATATCCCAGAAGATGTAACAGCAGCCAAGAAAGCAGAATTCAGTGAAAAAGCTAAAGCCGAAGGTAAGCCAGAAAAAATGCTTGGTAACATCGTTGATGGCATGCTAAAGAAACATTTCGCCGAGCGCTGTTTACTAAGTCAGCCTTTTATTAAAAATCCCGACCAAACGGTTGGTGATCTAGTAAAAGAAGGCAATGCTAAAATGGGTGAAAACGTGGTGGTCCGTAGGTTTAGTCGGATTGCCCTAGGTGAAGTTGCTTAACGGCTAAATCTGTTAGTTATTTCCCAAGAAGCTTACTTATTTGCTATAAATTGGTATAATCGGAGTGAACACTAGGAGGTGTATGAGTCCACAACAGGTATTAGACGAAGCTAAGAAAAAACTAAAGAAAATTAATTCTCATTTTGAAGAAGAACTAAAGAAGCTGAGGACTGGTAGGGCTTCGGCTAGCATGTTAGATGGAGTCATGGCTGAAGCATATGGTACTCCAATGCCCCTAAACCAATTGGCCACAATATCGGCACCGGAGGCTCAACTATTGCAGATTACCCCGTTTGATCCAAATAATCTTCAAGTAATCACCGCAGCAATTCGGGATAATCAGTCACTTGGCATGAATCCAGCGGATGATGGAAGAGTCGTCCGAGTACCTATACCTCCGCTGAATGAAGAACGAAGGCGTGAAATAAGTAAACAGGTCAGGGTGAAGCTTGAAGATAACTTAATAAAAGCTCGTTCGGTACGGCACGATACCCTGAATACTTTTGATCAGGCGAAAAAAGATAAAGATATTAGTGAAGACCAGGCCATGCGCTTGTCTTCGCAAGTAGAAGAAATAATCAATCAGGCAAAACAAGAAGCAGAGGCCATGGCCGAGCGCAAAGAAAAAGAGATAATGACAGTTTAGGTTATTATCCAACATGAAAACAGATAATCCAGAGAGTAGCACACTTCCAACCCATTTAGGTCTAATTCTTGACGGTAATCGACGTTGGGCCAAAAGCCAGGGCCAAGTACCAATGCAGGGTCATAAGGCAGGGTATGCTAATCTAAAAACTATTGTAGCTGATGCCTTTGAGCGAGGTATTAAATACGTAAGTGCCTATGTATTTTCTGTGGAAAATTGGGATAGAAGTAAAGAGGAAGTCGATTATTTGATGAAGCTACTGCTGTGGGTAGCTAAAACTGAGATAAATCAATATCACAAACAAAATGTACAGGTAGTTTTTGCTGGTGAAGAAGATCGGCTATCTTCGGACATCAAAAAATATATGCGCCAAGCTGAAGAAAAGACTCGTGCTAACGATGGCGGTACACTAGTTATTTGTTTGAATTATAGCGGCAAGCTAGAGATAGTCGCTGCTGTTAACAAATACCTAGCTGACAATCCAGGCACCAACAAGATTACAGGTAAACAGATACAAGCAAATCTATACCTCCCAGATGTACCTAATGTTGATCTAATTATTCGTACGTCAGGTGAACAGCGTATTAGTAACTTCATGCTATGGCGGGCGGCCTACAGTGAACTGTATTTTACAGACACCTTTTGGCCGGATTTTGACTCAGATGATTTGGATTTAGCTTTGAAGGATTATGCTCAGCGACAGCGAAGATTTGGCAAAGGCTAGTAGCATAAAATATGCTATTGGTTTTATGAAATCCTGTATAATTAATTGATATGTCAATATTACTTCTGATCTTCGGTTTGTTAATGTTCGTAGGCTTGGTAGTCATACATGAATATGGCCATTATTTGGCGGCTCGAAAAAGTGGGGTTGTAGTTGAAGAGTTTGGTATTGGCTTCCCGCCTCGGGCTTGGGCCAGGAAATTGAAGAGTGGAATGTTATTTACGCTAAATTGGTTGCCACTTGGTGGGTTCGTAAAACTAAAAGGTGAGAATGACTCTGCTACCGAAAAGGGTAGTTATGGTTCTGTGCCACTCAAGAACAAAGTGTTAATTATGACTGCCGGTGTTGTTATGAACTTACTAACGGCATTCGTTCTGTTTACCTTTCTAGCACTAGTAGGTATGCCCAAGCTAATTGAAAATCAATTTACCATTCCTAGTGATACGAAGGTTGTGAGGAACCAGGTATTAGTAGGTTATGTTTCTGAAGGTTCACCGGCCGAAAAGTCGGGGCTACTGCAACGCGATCAGATAATTAGTGTCACTTCGGGAGATAAGTCTTACCAGCTAACATCGGCAGATCAGTTGCCTGGGATTACAAAAGAACTTGCTGGTGAGGAGATATCTGTAACAGTAGTTAGGGATGGACAGACTCAAGTTATTGAAACTCAGTTACGTGGTGAGCAAGAAGTGAAAGAAAGTTTAGTCACTAATGAGCCCAAAGGCTACTTAGGGGTGTCACCTTCAGAATATACTATTCAGCGTTCAACTTGGTCGGCTCCAATAGTAGCAGCAGGGGTCATTAAACAGTTCACTACCGAGACTTTGAAGGGTCTGGGTAGTGCAATTGGTAATCTTATAAAAGGTAATGGTGGGGCAGCTAGCAGTCAGGTGTCTGGACCGGTTGGGATATTTGTAATACTTAAGGACGGTAGTTTACTGGGTTACCAGTTCATCCTTATGATAATCGCTATAATTTCTCTTACGTTAGCTATCATGAACATTCTGCCAATACCAGCCCTCGATGGCGGAAGACTTTTTGTAACGCTTATTTACCATAAAATACTACGTAGACCTCTATCTAAAGAAACTGAAGAACGAATACACGGTACAGGTTTTGCGGTGCTGATGTTGCTGTTTATTCTAATTACATTCGTGGACGTTAGAAGGTTCTTTTAACATGAGCTTGCTGGGGAGCGAATAACTAATGGATATTAGTTGGGCAACCTTATTCTACATCGTTGGAATATATGGTTTGGTTCGCTTCTTAGCTAAGCCACCTAAGGAGCTAGACTCAAAGACGGTGAACTGGACACCACTTGAATCCGTTGGGGTAACTATTTTCATCTTTTTCTTCGGGCAGTTATTAGGTGGGTTAATGGTATCTGCTCTACCTCTAATATTCGGCTGGGGAGAGTCGCAAGTTGTTGATTGGGTAAGTAATGATGCTTTCGGTCAATTTTTTACGATTTGTACTGTCGATGCTATCAGTGTATTTCTGTTGCTTAAGTTCTTGAAGAAGAGAAAAAACAGCGTTGCAATTTTGGGTCTGGTAAAAACAGTCAAATGGAGTGACCTATTTTATGCAATTGGTACCTACATTTTGTATTTTATAGTGTTCTTGTTCGTAATTCAGATAGCTACCAGTTTATTCCCAGCTATCGATGTAGAGCAAAAGCAGCAAATTGGTTTTAATGCAGTGTCTCAGTGGAAATTACCTTTAGTATTCATTAGTTTAGTGATACTACCTGCTGTAGTTGAGGAGTTGTTGATAAGAGGATTTTTGTATGGAGGCCTGAGAGAGAAAATACCTAAAGTATTGGCAGTATTTCTTACCAGCTTTATATTCGCTGTGGCACATCTACAGTTTGGCAGTGGAGAGAAGTTGCTTTGGGTAGCTGCGATAGATACTTTTGTGCTATCAATATTTTTAATTATGCTAAGGGAAAAGACTGGAAGATTATGGTCTTCGATAATGCTACATGGTATTAAAAATAGTGTGGCTTTTGTAAGTTTGTTTATATTGAAAATAATCTAGTATTTGTAAGTGAAGATACAGGGGTTAAAGCTTGTGCTTCTGACATTGTCAAGATATACTACCTGTAAGGTATGAGAAAACAGATAAAACTGAGTGCAGTTATTGGTACATGTTTGATATTTGCACTTTTATTGTTAGCTGTTAGTGCTGTAAGTCCAGTGAATGCTGCCAATAGCGTAACTCTGTCATTCACAGAATTAGCCACACATCCTCAGGCTGCGGCACAGTCTACGAGTACTGGAAAACAAATAAACAAGCTAAAAATTTTTAACAATAAACTCTTTGTTGGGTTCGGAGATTATGGGTCTAACACAGGTCCTATTTCTATTAATCCTTTCGATTTAACAACTAACAGTTTTGATGGGGAGACAGTATCGGTTCCTACAGAATCATTAGGTAATTGGAAAGAAATTAATGGTAGGCTTTATACCACAACAATTGATCCTACATGTTCAGCTACATGCCCCGCTGGCTATGCAGTGAGTGATGATGGTGTTAGTTGGATAGTAAAGACGCCAATAAATGCTGAACATATTTTTGATGTAGAAACTTTAACAGGAACAGATATCTGGTTGTTTGGATCAGCAGGAGGTCCAACAGCAAAAGCGTGGCGAAGTATCGATGACGGTGAAACTTGGAGTGTTGTTCAAACTTACGAGAATGTACCAGGAGATAATAATACAGAACGTTATTACTGGGGTGTCGCACTGAGTGGTAGTATGTACATGCAATCAAATTACGGTGGGTATCAAAATCCATTACAAATCTTTGATGGAACAAGTTGGTCAGAGGATACTACTGATAATTTGTGTCCAACTGGTAGTGAAAGTAAAGGACCAAATCCGGTAGTCTTTAATAGTAGTATTTACTGTAAGTATAGTTCTGGAGAAGTAACTGTTTTTGATAATAGTAATCACTCTACTTCTGCTCCTGATTTTGTTTCAGCTCGCGATTGTTCAAATGGTTGCAGCTCATCGAGTAATGATTTAGGAGATATGATTGTATCTGGTGATTATTTGTACATACTTAATTCATACTTTCTTGGATACGATGATTTTCTGACTCAAGAACTTGTGCGGACGTCAGATGGTAGTTCGTGGGAGAGTTTTGATGGTATACCTTCTACCGCTTCTTCAATTGAAATTGATGAATCTGCGAATAAGATATATGTTGGCACTTCGGACTCAAAAATATTGGTAGCTGATTTACCGGATCCAGATGTGTCTGCTCCAGAAGTTAGTATTAGTAGTCCCTCATCTAATACCACCCATACTGGATCACTAAATATCGTAGCAGATGCTACAGATGATTTATATGTTAATAAGGTTGAGTTTTATTTAGACGGTGAATTAATTAGTAGTAAAACTCAAAGTCCATACACTGCTACTTTAACTGATAGATTACTAAGTAATGGTAACTGGTCTTTAGCAGGTCAACATACTATAACCGCAAAGGCATACGATTTTGCAGGGAATTCATCAACTAGTGAACCGGTAAATATTTCTTTCCAGACTCCAGCGCTCAATGTTACTCAATACCAAACTGGGAACCCTCATTTTGGTTCAACTACTTTGACGGTTGCTGATGATGGTGACATTTGGTTTTATGATGTGGGCGACCCCTTTATGGGAGAAAATGATTTTCGTTTTGCTTCGCTAAACACTCGAACCGGTCAAACAACACATTTTCCGTTCCCAGAGGGCCTATCTTCACCGAATATACTCTTTAATGATACGGTTGTAAACGGGAGGAACAACAGTCTTTGGTATCCTAACTGTAATGACAATAAGCTAGTAAATATCATCCCAGCGACTGGTGACTACACAGAATATGATATTACCACTGGCTGTTCTGATAGTCGAATAGTGATAGCAAGTGATTCTGAGGGGTCAGTTTATTACAGTAGGCCAGGTGGAGACACATTAGCAAAAATTAGTTACGATGGGCAAGCTTCTATTATATCTACTCCAGAAAACTTTAGTGTTGCGGCTATGTCAACAAGTAGTACTGGACAAATCATAATTCTTCTTGGAAATTCCGAAAACGGGACATTTATTTCAAAATTAGCAAAAATTAATCAAAATGATGAATTAGACAGTTATTACACATCAGATGAAACTAACCCTGAAGAAACGGCTGTTTATGGCGGAGATATTTTACTAGATAAGGAAGGGAATACTTGGGTTAGCAGTTATCCTACATTCGATTTCGAAACACCCCAGCTTTCAAAAGTTTCCCTTGAAGGAGATATTACGCGCTACAGTAGTATAATTACCGAAAATGATATATCGGGTAATCTACAGCTAGCCCCAAATGGGGACATTTGGTTTCAGACATCCAAAGGCGTAGTAGCGAGATTCACGCCGAACTCTGAGGATTATGAAACATATTCTCTATTAACACCATTTGATACCGAAATTATTGGTGAAGAAATAAATATATATCTCGGTCAGTACTCTTCGATGGCTGTCGATCAACTAGGCAATACCTGGATTTGTGATAGTGTTGGGAATAGATTTATTAAGATAAGTTCCACAGTTGCAGCCCCAGACTCTGGCGGTTCAG
>JAGQMX010000017.1 GCA_020428425.1 Candidatus Saccharimonadota bacterium
CTGATGGTGCTTATGCATCTGATGGTAAACGAAGACTAAAGATGCCAATCTATCCTGATCCTTCCCCACCATATGAACGGACTGGTGCAGGTGATGCCTTCACTTCAACTTTCGTGGCAGCCTTCATTCATGGTAGTGATATAGAAGGTGCTTTGCAATGGGGCCCAATAAACTCTATGAGCGTCGTACAGCACGTTGGAGCCCAAGCAGGACTATTAACCCAGACACAACTGAATAAGCTACTTAAACAGTCTCCTAAATGGTATCGACCAAAACCGTTTTAAATTGCTACAATTAATTTGCAATAAAAAAAACGGGAATTGTTAAACTTTAGCTTTTCCGCTAGCTGCAAATGAAGCTATTTTAGACTCAACAACTGCTTGAACAGCATCTATAACTTCATCCATAAGTTTAATTACTGCATATTCTGACTTGTTTTCTTTCAGAACATGTTCAAGTGTTGTTCGATAAGCTACCCGCATATCTGAATTAATGTTGATTTTTGTCACTCCAATATTTACTGCATCTTCAAAGTAATGACCCGGTGTTCCGCTGCCACCATGTAAACTAATATTACAATCGATAGCATCTCGGATTTTCTGTAATAAATCTAGGTCTAAGCGTTTTGCCACTGGATAAGAACCATGGAGGTTCCCGATAGCTGCAGCAAAAGTATCTATGCCAGTTGCATCAACAAATGCTTTGGCTCCTTCTGGAGTACTAAAGGTTTTCTTAATTTCATCGTAATCGAAGGCTTTGGTGAATTTATTTGAGCCACCGCCAAAATAATGCGGCTCGCTCTCGACTAAGGCTCCAGTTTTTTTGGCATAGTCAACAACTTCTTTTGTTCGAGAGATGATTAATTCTTCGCTTGCATCGTGGATTGCTTGAGATATATCAATATGTATAAATTCAAAGCCAGCGTCTATTGCTGCTTTGGCACTCTCTACCTTAGGGGAGTGATCGAGGTTGATATACATCTCCACGCCGTACTCTGCTTTGTAGTTATCAACTAAATCTCTTACATTTTCTAGTCCAAGCATTTCTACTTCGCTGTGGCTAATCTCAACTAAAACAGGGGCATTTAGCTTAGCTGCGGCTCGCGTGACTGCAATTAACGTTTCTTGGTTATCTAGATTAAAAGCCCCAAGCGCAAAATGTTCGCTCCTAGCACGCTTCATAGCGTTTCTGGCAGCTGTACAATTTCTTTTGGCCTGTTCGATTGTGTATGACATATTCCCTCTCTATTCTTATGCTTAAGAATAGCATATAATTAGTAGTAAGGACCAGAGTATTAATGAATAAACAAACCAAACAAAACTCCTACATACAGATGTTACTATGGCTTACACCAAGTCTGATGGAATTAGCTATATATGTTTTTATAACATTGGTTACCTTATTTTTAAGCGGTCAAGAATATATTAAACAAAGTTTATTTGTAAGTGGAGATTTTAATCCAATTCAAGCTGGCATCTCTTCTATCGACCTATTGCTTCAAAACGTCGTCGGTGAGAAAGTTGCTGGATCACTTTCTTTGGCTATATTCTGGGGATTAGTTGGATTAGGAGTCAATCTAATATGGTGGGTCGGATCAAACTTTTCAACAGAGTTAACCAATGATTTAGTATTTAGTAAATATGTCCATCCCAAGGACGCTGACCCCAAAACCCCACTTCGGGAGTTTGTTGAAAAAACTGCTTTTAGGACAATTGCGGCGTTAATAGCAATAATCTATACCAATCTGTTTATTTCTGACTTCCTACCTAGAATTACCAGTAGGATGAGTTATTTCATTGAAAATTGGTCAACTTCTAAAGATTGGGCTTCTTTAGTTTTAGCTATATTAAGCCAGATCTTCTTACTACATATATTCACTATACTCTTCAGACTAGTATTGCTTAGAAAGCAGATATTCTGATTCCATCAGTTTACTAATATAGTATTACAGAAACCGGTTATAGAACTTGATGAATTTTCAGGGCAATGTGATTTGGTGTAAGACCGTAGTGTTCGAGTAAGTCAGCTGGTTGGCCAGTCTGACCAAACTTATCTTTTACACCAATTCTCAGTACTTTAGTCGGCATTTCTTCAGCTAACAGCTCACATATTGCACTACCCATCCCGGCCTGGATTTGAGCTTCTTCAACAGTTACAACTCTATTAGTCTTCTTCACGCTATTTAGAATTGTTCCTTCGTCTAATGGTTTTATGGTTGGCAAATGAATTACCTCAGCATCAATCCCGTGATTAGCTAATATGTCGGCCGCCATCAGAGTATTGATGGTCATTGTACCAGTAGCAATTAAGGTGACGTCTTTGCCATCTTTATATACATAAGCCTTGCCGATTTCAAAGGGCGTCTCTTTTGTGGTAAATATTGGGGTAGGTTCCCGCGTTAAGCGTAAATAGCTAGGCGATTTGTATTCAGATAATGCTAATACGGCTTTTTCAGCTTCAATGCTATCAGCTGGGGCAATAACTGTCATATTTGGCAATACCCTGGTAAGGGCAATGTCTTCGAGCATCTGATGAGTAGCACCATCGGCACCGGTATATAACCCTGCGTGAGACCCTACGACGTGGACAGTTTGATCATTTAAACAAATGGTAGTTCTAATTTGCTCCCAATTCCGACCAGGACTAAATGCCGCATAGCTACTCACAAAAGGTATTTTGCCCATCGCAGCTAAGCCAGATCCAACAGTTACCAAATTTTGCTCGGCAATCCCGACTTCTACGAATCGTTCGGGGAAATCTTCAGCGAAAAGATTCATAGCCGTTGAGCCAGTTAAATCAGCACAGGCCGCTACAACTTGTTCATTTTGTTTACCTGCAGCTAGAAGCCCTTTTCCAAATCCTTTTTTAATAGCTTCTAGATCGAATTTATGTTTTAGAAAGTCTTTAGTTACTAAATGCATATCACTCATGTTCACCTACAATCTTTCCTTGCAGTGTACGAAGCTCATGCAGAGCTTTAACTGCTTGCTTATGGTCCGGAACACCAACGCCAGGTCCACCACCATGCCAGTGGTAGTTATATTCCATAAAGTCTACGCCTTTACCTGGAATAGTGTGAGCAATTATAACTGTAGGTTTTTCAACTATCGCCCGACCCATAGCACAAGCGTCTATTATCTGCTCGATATTGTTACCGTCTATTTCAATTACATGCCAACCAAAAGAGTCCCATTTAGCCGCTAGATCTTCCAATGGCATAACCTTTTCTGTTGGACCATCGATTTGAATATTATTCCGATCAATAATTCCAATAATATTGTTTAGATTGTACTTGGATGCTAGCATAGCTGCTTCCCAAATATTGCCTTCATTCAGCTCACCATCGCCCATGACGACATAAATCCACCTATGTAGATCATTATTCATTCTCATGGCTAGTGACATACCAGCAGCTTGACTAAGGCCGCATCCGAGTGGTCCAGATGTGGTTTCAAGACCAGGAAGTTTTAGCCTTTCTGGGTGACCTTGAAGTCGCGAGCCAAATTGTCTAAGGGTCATAAGCTCATCTACCTCAAAATATCCGGCTCGAGCCATGGCTGCATATTGAACTGGAACACAGTGGCCATTACTGAGTAGCAAAAGGTCACGTTCTTTCCAGCCTGGTTTTTTAGGATCTATTTTTAAGACATCAAAGTATAGAGCAGTAAATACATCAGCTAATCCCATTGGACCAGCGGAGTGGCCAGATTTAGCATGCTCTAACATTTTAATAATATCTTCTCTAATTACGACTGCTTGTTGCTCTAACTCGGTTATTGTCATCTAAATATTCCCACTAATATTTTTCTGCTATTGCTTTTAGTTTATCATATGCTTGACGTGGATTTTGACTATTATGGATACCACCCCCCACATTTAGTACATCTATTCCCCCTAAAGCTAATTTACCGGCGTTTTGAGTGTTAATACCACCATCCCAACCGATTTCAACTCCGGGTTTTAATTTTCTTAATTCCCTGACTTTACTTAGTAGATCAAGTTTAGCGGTACCTCCGAAATGGCCTAGGTCGCCGCTAAATATCAAAACGTGGTCAATTAGATCAAATGCTGGTTGTATTTTTTCAACTGGAGTGTCGGCTAGCAGAGCTACCCCTATCTTTATATCAGCTTTTTTCAGTTTCTCAGCCACCCTATTAAATTCTCCTGAGCTCTCAGCATGAACAATTACCATATTGGGGTTCAATTCAATCAGTTGATCGATATATGGGTCAATTGCTTGATACATTAAATGAATATCGGCAACTAGTCCCGCTGGCCACCAAATATCTTCCAGGCTGATTAATTTGTTAGGGGTAAAAACACCATCAGCTAGATCCAAATGAATTCTTTCAGCAAAACTGGCAATTTCTTGTAATTGACTGCTAAAACCATCTAGAGTTTCACTGGTTACGGTTGGACAAACTATTGCCATTTATAGACTCCTCTGATAATCGTTAATTATTTTGTTTACTTCGATGATGTTGGGATCAGCATACAGCTTGGGATTACTTTCATTAAAGGTAGTTGTGAATGGACAAGATTCATCTGTCCCTGCAACTGGTTTTTTCAGAAGTTGCTGACTAGTTTTAGCATCCCTAATTATTAATTCGTATTCAACATTGTATAACGCCAGGTTGCGTTGTTTATCTGAGTTTTCGTCCTGAAACTTACAAGTTTTACCGGTATCTGTTGTCTTGACGACAGAAAAACATCCAACTAATTGACTTTGTAAGTAATTATTCTTATTCACGACTATCGACGAGTCATCCAACTTTACATCAGACAAAATATATTCTCCAGCTTTTGTAGTCTCTGTAAATAATGCTATGGGGGCTGGATAGCTATTATTAAACTTTGCTGCATTATCAATTTTTATTGATTGGCATGAATTAGACAAATCAGATAGATTGGCTGCTACTACTGATGTTGGTTTGGTTCCCGAAGGCTTGCTGCTGTTGGAGGCATTATCCTTATCTTGGTTTGAGCCACCAAATACGCTAAATATTACTAGTAGCAACCCAATAACTAGGATCAGCGCAGTAATTGAAATAATCAAAGGTTTAAACCACCATTGTCGATTACTCCTCTTAAGTTTTGAATCAGAAGTAGGTCTTGGCATGGCAAATTGGCCAGGATTATTTATCTGCGAGGCTGACATCCTACTAGGTAATTGGTACGAATTAGGAGTGTATGTGGGATCGATTGGTGGTAGATTGCTTGGTTGTTGAGTCGCGGCAGCTTGATGAGATTCTTGAGGTGTTTGCATTGATTCAGGCGAGTAACTATTATCTGGAGTTAGTTGTTCTGGATTATAGTAGTCTTGACTTGTATCAACTGTATTATTAGGTGTTACAATTCTGAAATTTTCAGGTACCTGGTAGTTTGCTGGGTTTATGGGGTCATTGTGATTTTCCTCTGGAGGAAGATTCGGTTGTGGAACGTAACTATTTCGTCGATTCGGATTCATGAAAATTCCCTTTATAGTTTCACTAGTACTATAATATCAGGTTAATTCATCCATCTGATCAATTCTTCGTTTAAATCTGGGAGCTTTGGCAAATTCAGTGTTCAGAAAAGTTTCAACGAATATATTGGCTTTATCCTGACTTAAGAATTTTGCAGGTAGGCAAAGGATATTGCTGTCATCATCGTTTCTGGCTGAGCGAATTGACTCTGTATCGTAACCCATGCAAGCCCGAATACCTTTAAATCGATTGGCTGTCATACACATACCTTGGCCACTACCACATATGAGTATTCCTTTAGAATCTTTATCTCCAGAAACTAGAATGTCTTTAGCAACTCTAGCAGCAAAGACTGGGAAATCGTCAGAAGGATTTAGTTTCTCATCGCCATCATCCTCTACATCATACCCCGAGGATTTTAAGTAACGTTTTAATTCGTCTTTGAGATCATAACCTTGATGATCTGCCCCGATAAAAACTTTCATAGAAATTATTTCCTATCGCGAAGCATACGACCGGTGTCGGCAGTAACTTCAACTAGTCGGTTACTATAGCCCCATTCATTGTCATACCAG
>JAGQMX010000018.1 GCA_020428425.1 Candidatus Saccharimonadota bacterium
AAGTTAACGGAGTTAAATACTATAACGATTCATTTGGGACTACTCCCGAAACTGCGATTGTTGCTATCAAAGCAATTAAGGAGCCGAAGATCCTGATTGTAGGTGGCTCAGATAAAAAGTCTAACTATAGTGAATTAGCTAAAACTATTAAAGAAAATAACGTGAAACAAGTAATCCAAATCGGTAAAATGGGCCCTATACTAGCTGAAGAACTACAAAAAATCGGATATACCAATCTAGTAGCTGGTGGAGAAACTATGAATGACATAGTAGAAATGGCCAGCAAACACGCTTCAGCAGGAGATGCAGTCCTTCTATCTACAGCATGTGCCAGCTTCGATATGTTTAAGAACTACAAAGACCGCGGTGATCAGTTCAACACAGCTGTCGAAAACTTAAGTTAAATATCTTAACTAATCTTTAATCCATCAATTACTGTGGTGAGTCTGCGTGCTACAGACTGTTCTGGTTGCAGAACTAGCGCTCTACCCTCGGCCGCTATCTTAATTTCCTCTTCAATCCAGTGGTAGTGAGTACAACCAAGTACAATCACATCTGCTCCTGCGTCACATACTTCTTTAATCTGCTTTTTTATAAACTTGTGATTAATTTCACTAGATTCAATCATCCTAGACCAATTACTACAATCCGGCTCTAAAATTGATACGTCCTTAGCAAAGCTATCTACTAGCCAAACATAGCGTTTACTTGCTAGGGTGGCTGGTGTAGCACATATAGCTACAATCTTACTCTGAGTCTGTTGTGCAGCGGATTTAACCATCGGCTCAAGGCCAACGAGAGGTACCTTGATTACTTTTCTTAAATCATCAATCAGATTAGTGGTGACAGTGTTGCAAGCTAAAACAATTACTTGGCATCCATCCTTCTCTAGTTTTTTTATAATAGGTAACACAAAACTATAGACTAGATCGATGGGCTTATCACCATAAGGAACATTTTTTGTGTCATTTACAAACCGAACATCCACATTCGGTAAATGTTTCTCTATATAGTTAGCTATTGAAAGACCACCAACCCCAGAATCAAAAACCCCGATCTTAATCTTTCGATGTTTAGTAGCCATTAATCAATTATATATCTATTTCGGTGTTTTATGGCTATATACCCTGAACCAAGCAAAAACACTACCAATAACCAACCAGAAAGCGGAGTAATACAATGCTCCAACTCGAAAGCTCAACCCAGCGTTAAATCCCCCGGCAGGTGAAGGTACTTTATATAACTCAAATAACGTAAATGGGCCAATAGCTGCAGTTTGTATTCCTGGCTCGGCATTGAGCCGAGTAGCTAAGCCAATTATTAATATAGCGAAAGTTATCACCCCAATTATTAGCATTGATAAAATACTGCCTGTTACCACCCGCTGTTTTTCCTGTGGTTTAAGAACGGCCATAATTCCTCCTCCTATAGTTTTCAATTAAATTAATTACCATCACGAACAACATTGAACTACCCAACCAGTAAACTAGTTGACTTATAGTTGTAGTACTAGAAAACTGTCCAAGCCGTGGTAGTGCAAAAATTGCACATATTGCTATGACTGCTGACATAAACTGCCCCGCTGTATCATTATTACCAGGTACAAACAACGTACTGGCCATGAGACCGGCAGCTGAAGAAAACCATTGGACAGCTACTAAATACGCTGCAAATAATAGCCATTCCCCAGAACTACCAATTACAGTAATCCCAATAGGCAAGCCAATACAGACCCCCAAAATTCCAACCGCTAACAACTCTGCTCTTACCAAACCACTGGTTCCCTTCAGTAGAATGATTTCTGGTGGGCAATATTTTGCCATTACCCCACGAACATCACAAGCAACCGTAGCAGCCAGTACACCCCCGAACAACAATACTTGATATGGATCAGCAAAGGTTTTGCCACGGATGATTATGGATGCGGCCGCTGTCAAACTCAGCGAGAGAGCAATAAGCAATGATCCACGGGTCCGTTGGTTGCGGAACATCTTTACTAGATACCAACCAACATATGGGACTCGATCCGGTATCAAAGGTCTACTAATGAACTTATTCCTGGCTAAACTATTTCTCGCACCTCTAAGATAGAGTTGTAAATGACCAAATAATGGAGCGATTACCAACAAATTAATTACTAGTAGTAAATTATATCTATTACCATTAGAGCCAGAAAGCAGAAGTTTATCAAACAACAAACCAACTAACCCAACGATAGTTACAAATATCAAGACACTTGGAAGCTTCCGACCAGCAACGTCAATTAACAAACACCCGTAACCGCTATATAGCCCAATAATCCAGCCAGAAATAGCCACAAAACCAGAAACCAACATAACACTAGCAGCCGCGTGAAGTAGAATACCTCCAAATATTGCAACGATACATAATACAAAGAACATTGGAATCTCATTTGCTATCCAGCGACTAGTCTTAGAAATACTTAGCATGCTGAGTATTGTATTGTACGTGTTTTTTCTATGATCACCGTTCATTGTATGCATTGCCATCATTACAAATCCACCAATAATAAACCCAACGGACATCGCTAAACTAAAAATCACTGAATCCGGCAAACCATAAGGCAAGATTGCCCTGGATATTGCTTTAGCAAGCGTTAACGCCAGTAGCACAGATACTCCTAGTCCTAGAGCCATTCTCTGCAACGCACTATTCAATGGGCTACCTGTGTCCGATGAAAAATGAACCATGATAATTGTCTTAAATAGCTGGCTGCTTAACATCCGCGTAAACCTCCATAAACCTATTTGCTAAACTACCTGATCTAGATATGATGTTTTCGGTGTAATCATTGAGAACAACATGTCCTTTGGCTATCATGATTATTTCCTTAGCAAAGCGCTCAGCCCAATATAGATCATGGGTTGCCGCAATAATACAGGTGCCACCATACATTTTCCTTCTGAGTAGCCTCTCAGCTCGATCAATTGCAATTGGATCTAACCCATTGCTCAATTCATCTACCACTAAGAAGGACGGATCATGTAACAATCCAGCAATAATCTGCACTTTTTTAATATTTCCGTGACTTAAATCACCAAGTTGCTGATTAAAACTACTAAACATAAGTTCGTCTGCTAACTCCACTACCCTTTTGTTTAATACCCTCAACCTCGTCTGATCTTGTACAGATATTAACAGAGAAAAATACTCTCTAGCTGATAGTTCTGGTATTATCCAATCTTCATCATCAGGAATGTAGCCAATAGAACGTTTTACCTGAATTATATCCTTATTAGTGTCATAGCCACTTACTATTACCCTACCCTGGGTTGGTCGAATTAGTCCGACTATCGATTCAACCAAAGTAGTTTTCCCGCTGCCATTTGCACCAACGATACAAGTGACTACTCCAGGAAGAAAATGTAAGTATGGAACAGTTAACTGGAAGTATTTACTACGTCTTACCTTTAGGTCATCAATAGTTAATTTTATTCTTCGACGCTGTCGCATAAACCCTCTCCTTAATTGCCTGCCAAATAATCTGACCGTCACTGAAATTAGGTAGCCAGCTAATCAGATGAAATATCGCAACACTAACTGCAATCAGCCAGCTAAACCAAAGCTGATCAATCAGCGACAAGCAGATAAAACAGCTTGCCATAGCTACACCTACAATCGGACCTAAAAATGCACTACTAAGCTCAGCTACTTCATCCATACCTCTATGCAATACGCCGATTCGAGCTCCACGACGCAGGAATACCGGTATATACAAACCCCACTTCCTGCTGTTGTTGACCATATAAAGATGTACCATCTCATGACATAAAGTACTTAGTAATAAGCAGAGATAGAACACTGGCGGAATCAACAAAACAGTGGCTAAAGATATATTTGCACCGTACCCAAAGAAAGCTGACAATATCATTAACCCTACTAAACTATTCATTCCGGCGGTGATCGCCCTTATTCCTCCACGTATATCACCGCTGTAGCGAATAGCTGGTTTATTAATACTTACCAAATGCAATTTAACATTAATCCGATAGTATTGATCCGCAACTAATCCAGTCCAACTACGCTTAATTACCAATCCACCAATACCATCTAAAAAATTAAAGACCCTTCTTATTGATTCGGTTGGTAAGAACTTCTGCTGTAATACCTTCCTCATGTCTTGCCAACTAATCGGTTGGATTAGCGGCACAATTACGTATCTTGCCGATCTAGAAAGCCGATGTCGTGCTCCATTGGCGGAATCGTAGAGATTTCCACCTTTTAATATCAAGCCCTGGGCCAATGAGAGCACATCGCCATCTGAGATTAAACCGGCATTGTAGCCAATAGAGTACATTACCTACACTTAAAGGTTGCTTTGGCATTTTTCCAATCTAACTCAATGCTCTTTGCACCCTTCCAACCACAAATTATTATTGCTGCTATACCAGTTGAACCTACTATAATCACCCACGCTAGCGCAGCAACTATTACAGCAGCTTCTTTCGTTTCATAGCGTTGCATTGGATCTACCATTATTAAAGAACCATCCATATCACCCCTCCTTATTGTCTTTAGCGGCACTTGTCCCGGCCGGACTGCCATGTCTAATACCTAGTTCTATAAAAATTAAAAGTCAAATATTTAAAATGCTAGGAAGTAACCAACATCATTTTCAACAAATCGGTATCAATCTGAAAAAATTAGAAATGTAAATTCCATTCAGTAATGAAATTTATTACAACAAAAAAGAAGCCGGTTAGGCTTCTCTGTTCATGTTTGGGGTGCCTGATGGGACTTGAACCCACGGCCTTCGGAACCACAACCCGACGCTCTAACCACCTGAGCTACAGGCACCACAATCACCATATTATATCTGTTAAGCTCAGAAGTATCAACAGAGAGCCGACATAAGCACTTTTTATATTTTCCAATATTGATATAATCAAGCAAATGTCACTTTTTATACGTCGGCCTAAAGTAACTCCAGAAAACTATTCAGCAGTATTTGAATACTATGATCAACGTGGACCGAACCCAGTGTTTGCTAAGCTTGGACATATAGCTATGTCGACTGTTTTTAGACCTTACGTAACAATAGAACCAGAGAATCAAGATATCTTGGATAGAGAGTTAACTGGCTCAGCCAGAATGATGGTAGTTTCCAATCATACAAAAAGTGAGAATGATCAATATAACCTAGCAAGTTCAGTCAGGCAAATACCAGCCATCAACGAACGAACCGGATATATATCTATAATGGGTAAAATGTCTCTTTTCCATCGACCAGGTTTAATTGGAACAGCTCAACGATACGCTATAGATGGGCTGGGTGGTATACCAGTTGCCCGGGCAAAAGATGTAGATCCGAAAGATTATCCAAATATAGATGAGCTTCGCGATGCTATCGAAGAACAAAGAAGAAATTCCGTCCTATCTAGACAACTTGGAATAAACAAAGTTGTAAGAGATGAACTAGACATTGCCGGCTTTGCTGAAGGTGAACGACTAAAAGAAGGTCAGGATCCTAGAGTCGTAAGAAAATTAAAAACTGGGTTCAGCCAAATCCACGCAGAACTAGTACCGGCTACAAAAGTAGTAGT
>JAGQMX010000019.1 GCA_020428425.1 Candidatus Saccharimonadota bacterium
CTGTATTTCAAAATTGACGTTCTTTAGTATAGTAGACGTACCATCCTGGGCCTTATACTCCTTGGATACATTCTCGAATTTAACAATTACATCATCTTTCATCTTTATTCCCCTAATCCGAATATCTTCTGTAGCGAATTTAGAATTATACTAAAGACATTCTCGGAGCCTCGACTAATAATAACTGTCTGGGTTTCTGAGTTGCTTCGGTTGTCAGCTTTATCTCCAGAAATTGCCTGTAGATGGAAGATACTTGATGTTTGTAAATCAGATATTACCACAACGTGATCGGTAGTTAACCTAGCATCTTCACCGGTTCTGCTACTAAATGAACCTTCTTGACCTGGACCATAGGCAACCTGACTGGTAGCTTTTTCATCAGTTTTCCAAGAAATTATCAGCTGTCCCTTTGCTTCGCTACCTGTTCCGACAATAGAAGTTTCGACATTTACATTAGATATTTCAGGTGGTCTAGTGTCTAATGCCGTTCTAAATTGGTGTGGCCCGGAAGTAGCAACATTATTTTTTTCATCACTAGAAATAGCCGTTAATTGATAATCCGTATCATCAATTAAATCTTTAATAGTGACTTTATGTTCTAGCACAAGTTTGGAATCAATTGTTTCTATGGTTTTTCCATCCAGTGGCCCATATCGTAACCGGGTGGTAGTTGGTACATTAGTACTCCAGCTAACTTGTTGCGTGTTGCTTGTTGCATTTTCAACTGGTTGGAATTTCAAATTGGATATCCGAGGTCTGGCGGGAGTAGTGAAACTATAAATATCGCCATCATATTCATTACCATCATTATCAACACCATTCATTCTAAAGAAATATTTAGTGCCATCGTCTAGGCTATCGAGGCGAATTGTGTATCTAGATTGCACAGTTGAGGTATTAATAGCTTGGAGTCCACCAAAACCTTCAGATTTACCATAATAAATTTTTATCTGAGTCGAATCTTTTGACTGGAAATCTATGTCAGCACTAGATACTGTTAGATTAGTTGGAGTCACTTCACTTACCGAAGGTGCTGGTAATGTTCTAAAAGTACGTTCTGCAGAATGGCCAATATTTCCATCGGTATCAGACCATCGAGCAATATAATAATAGGTCGTGTTAGGTATAAGGTTAGATAATGCCACTTCATGATTTGCTGTCTGTGATGAATTACTAATCTCGGATGGAGAATACTGGCCAGAGTTTGTACCAAAGGCAATTCTTGAATCACTAGACCTATCAGTTACCCAATTAATAGTAGCTTTCCGAGTGCCAAGGCCACTAACTTTTGGTTGGCCTGATCCTGTAGCTAAATTAGCAGGAGTAGTAAACCGACCTGTTGGAGTCATAGGAAATTGGTCCGGTGTTCTGCCAGTAGATGGAGTAACTGCAACACCGCAACTTCCGGCATTATCGCAGGCCTTTACTTTGTAGTAATATGGCACCTGGCTCAACCCGGTATCAATAAAACTCAAGTTGCTATTACTAGTTGAACCGACTTCTGAGTAGGCAGAACCGTCCAAAGATCGCATTACTTTGTAGCTGGTTATACTACCGGAAGTAGGTGCACTCCACGATAACGCTAACTTCCATGTTGATGTCGCTTTAGTCGAAACATCTGTTACCTCTAAGTTTCTAGGTACCCCGGGAGCGACGGTAGTTGCGTTGAACTCTACACTTGCAAAGTTACTGGCATTAAAGTTACCAGTTTGGTCCTTAGAAATAATATACATTGTATTAGCACCTTGCTGCAGGGCATAAGGACCAGCAGCTAATTGGGTAATTCCTACACCCGTCCAACTACAGTTACTGGCGTCTGAGGCTATGATCTCATTTACAGACCAACAATAATCTATTGCACTAGCAGGTCCAATAAAAGTTGCTGGTTGGCTCCAGGTGAATGAATACGAATTAGTATTTGGGGGAGGCGTTGATACACTTAAATTTTGAGGTGGCGTTGCCGATTGGTCACTAGTTATAGTGACTATTCCTGGTTGTGGTATTACTGCTGCATTCCCGGCATTATCTACTCCAGCATAAATCACGAAGTTGGGTCCATTCATCATCTGCCGCGCTGCATCCGCATCTGTTAAACTGAATGTTCCATCGCTAAACGGTATAACATCCGAGGTGTCACTAAGTTGACCAGAGGTATGACTAGCGCCGTACCAGTTGTTATCTGTTCGATCACAACCACTAATTCCGATGTTTATGTTTGTTACGCAGTACTTTATACCAGCAAATCCACTAGTATCATCGTTCGCAAATGCACCGGAGTCAATAAGCCAGTTAATTGGGTACTTAAGCGTATTAACAACATTGGATGGCCCACTGAATACCGTGTTCATATAAGGTTCAGTTTCATCATATTTAAAACTTATATTGCCAGGAGAAGAAGAGGCTATATTTCCAGCTAAATCATAAGACAAAACACGCAAATAGTAGGTATTATTATCCGTGAGAGGTGACACTAGTGTTAAGTCTGCTAAATCTATATCTGTCTCTAAGGTCGCATAAGGGCAAGTCCCGGAACCTAATGGTGAACTACTAGGACTTATTATACCAGCAGAGCTTGTTGGAACACCAACAGAGCTAACTCCCAGATAGACACAGTACCCACCAATCCCAGATCCACCGACATTATCACTTGCCACATCCCAACTTAAATATCCACCCTGATTAACCCAGTCCCCTGAACTCAAAACCTGTCCAGTACTCGATCGCTTTAATGTAAACCCGCTTGGATTATCCGGTTCGGTAAGGTCATTTACAAATTCTATTGTTACCTCTGTAAAGTCAATATCACCTGGATTAGCATCAGTCAAGAATATCTGATACTGAAAATACCTTCCACCAGTAACAAAGCAATTGGAAGAACTTATGGCATCTCCACTACTAAGGTCTCCGCAAGACTCGATGGCAGGTGATCCAGTCATATTTGAATCGTTTGAATTTCGAATCCTAACTTTTGCAGTGCCACCTCCAGTGTATTCGAATGATAAATCACCGTAGTATGCACCTGCACCCATATCGAGAATTGGAGATGTTAATATTCCAGATTGACCATTCACGTCTTCTTCTGTACTAAACGAATTAGCGATACTGGCTCCAACCTTATATTGATATATATTATCCACTTCGAATATACTGGCTTGATTCATGTAAAAATTTAGTCCGAAGTTATCTTGCACCCCAATAATATTGGTAGGAGGTGAGGCACTTACGAAGGTACCGCCAGAATCCTGGCTAGTCGCATAACTAGCCTGGGTTTGACCGACGGATATACGATAGGTTACGGGAGTTCCATTTACAGCTTGCGTTTGAACCTCTGGAATCTCCTTAGATTTATAATTGCTAGTTCCACTAGGGTTTATATCATTCACTATGCTCGCACTATAAGTACTTGGTTGTGCACTCCCGGAATAATCATTGTAGTTTGGGCTAATATCAAATCCATACAGATTCCATGGATTTGGGTAGTTGCCAGCAGCTAAATTTGGTTGAATTACCCCACATGAATAGTCATCCGTGCAATTGTTGTTTATTATCTTTAGTCGAAACTCAGTTGCCGTTCTATCAGCCCTGGTTAACTGAGGAGCATTCGGACCGAAGCTATTTCCACCTGGCGATGTTCCGTCCTGTTGAAGCTTTCCACTAGATACACTAAAACCTTGAGTATCATTAAAGTAAAAGTTACTTGTATTAGTAGCACCGTCAACTACAGCTGTGTCGAAATTATCTTCGAATAATAAAGTTGAACTTGCACTTGAAAGCGAACTTGCGCCAGAATTTCCATAATAAAGATAAATACTATTAACTCCGATTGACAGATTGGGTATCTTAACGAATATTTTCCGACTAGAGCTATCCTCTTGTGGACGATTAAAATAATTAATATCAGTTGTTCCATCTAGTGTTGTAAACCGGAGATCAGAGTAATCGTTATTCATGTCACTGTCGTAGGGCACATCTAACAATACCTGATAGTCTGTCCGCGCTTGATCACTCACTATATTAATTCTCTGCCTTTTAGTAAAAGTAGTGTCACATTTAGCAGTATTGCACCAGTCACTTATACCAGCTCCATCCAGAGTAATGTGACCAGGGTTTGAAACATCTACGTTTTCTGAAGATTGAGTATTTTGGCCCCCAGCCCAATCTCCGTCTACTCGACTAGCAGAAACACTACCACCTATAAATGCCGGGTAAATTGCCAAGAATAAAATAGCTGAAGCCATTATTCCCAGCAAGCTCTTCTTAGGTAACAAATCAGTGGATTTTTTTAGATTCCTAGAAAGTATTTTTTTTAGCCCAGATCTTTTGTGTTTATTATTATACCGAAATTGTAATTTCACGAAAATTAAATTCCCTCTTAATCATCCTATTTCCCTTAAGTTTATTACACTCTTCTACTACTGTAAAGCACGGTTTTCTATAATTACATCTAATATGATTTTAGTATTTTAACTCCACCAGATAACCTTGTTAAGTCTGAAGCTACACTAGATTCTGGATCTGCGCTACTTAATAGATACATCGAGGCAACAAAATGGGAAGTCTGAGATTTATTAGGTGTACTTTCTTGATGCTGGAAATATGTTTGAGCAACCTTTGGGTCATCAAAGTAACCAATAAGTACATTTCTTTTCAATTTTTGGTATTTTGGCAACAATTTATCATTTAGTTCTATCAACTGTTTGTCTGATTTTGCAGTAGTGTATACTTGCACATACACCGGGTTATGATTTAGATCAACGTACTTTACTTGATATTCATATTTAGTAAGTTCTTTGGTTTCAGGTTGTTGAGAGTTAGTATCTGACTTATTCTGATTATTATTGTTAGTTACTAAGCTGTTATTAACCGCATAACGTTGGGTTAATAATATTGCTAAGACCATTAGAAAAATTAGTATCAAAACCACCCAAGGCCAAACTTTAACTGCTATAGTTCTCAGATTTGGTCTATGGATAATATTTTTAGATTTACTATTCGGCTGTTTAGCGGCTTTTTTCATAAATATATTACTTTCAAGGAATATTATACCCTATTACCATTACCGAATTTATTCTTTCAAAGAATGCATTTATATTTAACATAAGCTTTACTTTTATGGTAAAGCATGTGTATAGTTTAAATAGAAAATTAAAAAAAATATTTATGCCTGCAAAAACAAAAAAGAAAACAAGAAAACAACAAAATAAGATAGTAAAGTTCATTAGCGGACTAAACCGCAAAATGGTGTTTATCCTCGCCTTTGCTTTGGTGGGAACTTTAATGTTTATTAACACTTTTGCTAGTACCTCAGCAGCGCAGCCAACCAGAGAGAATACTGGCCCTCGATATTCATTAACAAATATGACAGTTGATGAATTCTATAGCACAAGAACATGTAATAGGCAGCGAATCACTGGAAGAGTTGTAATTAATCAAAACTCGATGAAAAAGCAAACATTTAATATGACAGACTGTGAAATATCTGGCTTAGTAATAGATTTCGGGAATACCTCACCTCTAAGCCTCGATGAAATGCCAATTCTGAATCTAGATTACGTCTACTCCGCTTCTCCCATCTATACGAACAGTGCAGCTAAACTAACGGCAGATCATAGTTATTTCGATAATGGTAAAACCCAAATAAACATTAAGCAAACTTGGGGTCCTTTTCTAGAAGCACCTGCACCGTTCGAATTTAAGAATTCGGTGTTTTGGGGACCGTACCAAACACAGCCAGTACATACAGAAGCTCTGCAGAGTGCAAGCTATGGTTCAGGATATAAATTCACAAATGTAGCATTTATACAAGAAGGTGGACCTAGAGAAAACACTGGTGTGACTGCTACTATTAATTTTAGTGGAATCAATTCTGTCTTTGACGGATGCTGGTTCATATTCGATGGTCCTCGTCCTGCAGTCTATACCGTATATATAGCTGGTAAAAATAATACTGTGAAAAATAGTTGGTTTGATGGTGCAGATGGGAATTATGTTTATCCAGATTCTAACCCAGGAGCAACATACACCAACAATCGGAACTTTAGAACTGGAGAAGCTATACTTGGTAACACATCAGCACCAACTACTCCTCCGACATCAACGCCTACACCTGCACCTACAACACCAACACCATCAACGCCTAGTCCGACTACACCCCCCGAACCAGTCCCAACCAGCAATGGCCAATTGCCAAAAGAATATGGCTTCAATAACGGTATAGTAGGCTGGGAAGCACAAGGTAATACTTTAATATCTCACGACAGAACTGTAGGTAACGATAGTGCCGGATCATTAAAGATAACTACTGACCAACAAGGACCTTATCAAGATAGTACAAAAACTGCACGAGCTGGAACTAATCAGTACACTACTGGCATAACAGCTAAAGCTGGGCAAAAAATTAAAGGTACCTTCACAACAAAAAGTTCTGTTAATGTAAATGCTAGATGTGAGTTAAGATTCTACAATAATAATAGTATTATCTCTACAAGCAATGGCACTCTGTCGAAGCTAACAAACGATTGGACTGGGAGGACTTGTACCGCCACTGCTCCAAACGGAACAACTCATGTAGCTTTGAGGTTCTATTCAGAAAATAGTAACTACGGTGATGTATTCTACTTAGATGATGTAACAGTATCGTTAAATACTGACTCTACTCCAACCCCAGCACCGACTCCAGCCCCAACTCCAACTACACCATCTACTCCAACTACAACTAATGACATTAGTCCTCCTACCCAGGTATCTAATATAAAAGCAGCTCTAAAATTTAACTTCTGGAAATCTAATTATGCAATTAATTTGTCTTGGGATAAATCTACTGATAATTCAGGAGTAGAAGAGTATGTTCTATCTAGGAATGATGTACAAATAGGTACTACAAAACTTACCAAATTCGAGGATACGGCTATTCAACCCAACACTACGTATACCTACAACATACAAGCAAAAGACAAAGCCGATAACGTATCTAAGTCAATCACCAAATCTAGTACAACACGCTGCTTCCTAATTTGGTGCTGGTTGGAATAACATCCAAAATACATTATTTGTCAGTTCTAACATAATTATATTAAACCAAAACCGCTTGATTTCATATGAATAAAGTAGTATAATATGTTTTATGTCAATAATCCACTTATCTTGTGAACAACACATAGAACATTCCGTTTTCAGTGATGCAGTGCATATTAGTTTTTTCACCCCGCCTACAGATCCAGAAAATACAATAGAGCACCCTGATTATGGGGAAGGTAGCGCTTATATTACTGCGCAATGCCCGGAAGATCCAAACGAGACTTTACTTACATTAATTAACACCCAACCTAAGTTTGATGTATTACAAATGATGGGCCTAGCCACTAGTGTTATATACCTTAACGACACTATCGACCCTCCAAAGCCAACCATACAGCCTAACCAAGCCAATTAAGACTTATGATGGATCAAAGCTATATGAATAGCTTTATCTTTATCTTTATCTTTATCTTTATCTTTGTATTTGTTTTTTTTGATATTTCTGGCTTGCTATTAGCTCCTGATAAGTAGTAGACTTCAGTATTCATATTATTTCAATTTTTACATTTAGCACTATCTGGCTACAAGATATACATGTGGTGACCCACGGAGAATCGAACACTAATATTCTAATTTAACACCTTGTTTAGCGGCAACCTGTTCAATCCACCTCTCCAATCGTGCTAGTTGTGCATCGCGAGATGTATTATCAGTTTCAATATCATCAAGCCGTTTTACAAAAGCATCGATTGTATTAGTTAATCTATCTAGGCTCTTCTCTACTTTAGCTAGTCGATCGTCTATAATATTAAGTCTATTATCAACATTCTGTGCAAATGACTGAATTATTTCCGATAAATCATCGACAGCTGAATTAACTATTTTCTGAACATCATCTTTGGTTGCGTAGTCTGCCATATGGCTATTATATCACTAAATAATTTTCAAAAATGGTGACCTCACGGAGAATCGAACTCCGATTGCCAGGATGAAAACCTGGTGTCCTAGCCGTT
>JAGQMX010000020.1 GCA_020428425.1 Candidatus Saccharimonadota bacterium
CTTGCGCCCCACTAACGATTTAGCAAACCGTCCCCTTAAGCCACTTGGGTACCCCTCCAGGTACTAAATTAATTCAGTGGTCATGTTAATCTGTATTAACAGAGGTAAATTATAGCACATTTCTTTACGTTTTGTATTGTCTACATCATTTATGTATTCAATTCACTTCAGTATCCGTTGTGTAGGCCCAAGTAATTAGGTTACAATATGCTTATGCCAGATAGCCAACCATCTACTAATCAACCAGCAGAACCCACTCCAACCTGGACCTTTAGCGGTGGTGACAGTCCAGAAACTCAAGCAAATGGCGAAACAGAAGCGCCACAAACTGGAGAATCCATCGGCTGGACAGCTTCGGAGTTTATTGCGCATTCTAAAACCGCTCTATGGTATATAGGACTAATGTTAATTACAGTTATAGCCGCAGGCCTGTCTTTTGTGTTCAGTGGGGACTTTTTCATAGTTGGGGTGATTGTAATAATATCTTTCTTATTTGGTTGGACTGCATCACGAAAACCTCGTGAATTACCATACCTCATTGATTTTAATGGTCTGACCATAGACAAAAAGTTATACCCCTTTTCCGGGTTTAAATCATTCTCGATAGTAAATGAAGGTGGTGTAGATGCTATTTGGCTAATGCCGCTGCAAAGATTTGCGCCAGGGCTAAGTATTTACTTTGATCCGAACGATAAAGACAAAATAGCGGATATATTAAGTGAGTATTTACCAATTGAGGAAAGAAAACCAGATCTAGTCGATACACTGATGCATAAGATCAGATTCTAGCGCAAACAGATTAAATATGTTAATATAACCCCTGTTCTATTGCTTGGAACAAACAATATGTTGTGCACCCGTAGCTCAGTTGGATAGAGCGTTGGCTTGCGGAGCCAAAGGTCGTAGGTTCGAATCCTGTCGGGTGTACCATCTTTCTTATGCATATATCCAGTCACTAATAGCGGCAAATAGTCGCAGATATTGGTTCATGATCGGATAATACAGGTCCATAGCTCCCAAATGATTGATCATGCTTCACAAAATCTGTTACTTTTATGCCATCAGTCGCTAGTATATGGTCGATTTGGAACGCAAGAGGCTTAGATCCAATCGTAGGAGTGTAGTTAGCGTCGACTTCAGTAAATCCATTGTCTAGGAATGTTTGGATAGTTTTGCCATCTGCCATCCTACAAACCCTCAGTACTTTGCCCGCTAATCTTTGAAGTTTTCGACTTTCATCGTAATAGTCTTCCAGCTCGTATTTCCCTATAGCTCTACCCAATGATCTTGGCAATATTGACTTTGGGTCTCTTCTGTTCATAGAGTTTAGATCGCCCATTACAATTGATTCACTGTCACTTATTGCCAAATCGTCTATTACGGATTTTGCTGATTCTAAACGCCTCGCTTCATTGGCATCATCTAAATGTAAACCGTAGATAACGGTGTCTATGTCTGGAAGACTTAGTTTGGTGCCAAATCGTGTACCTAAAGCTTGGCTATTTACTGTTTGCATTGACCCTACTCTACTCCAAATTGACATAATATGTTCATTTCGAATTTCTGGAGATACTGCATATGGAGTTGACGTATGGTATATATAACCTAAGTCTTCTTCTAGTCTCGATGTTGCTTCAGCTACTTCATCTGATGCAGCCTCACCTATTAGAGCCATCTCACCCAAATACAGGACATCTAAATCTAATTTTTTTACAACTTCAATAGCATCACCAACTCTTTCGTCGCCAAATGCGTTTCGAGCATTCCAAGCTCCAATTGATAGTTCACTCATATTGTATATAATACAACTTATACTGAGAAAAGTCAACAATAGAGTTACTTGCATTATTTTCGCTGCCAAGTTCCAACTTCTTCAACTACGCTGTACCATCTTCCTTATGCTTGCAATTCAGATTATTCAACTTCAGAAGATAACTCCCGTTCTGGTAGTTGTTTGTTATTATTAACCTATGAATATAAAGCGAAAAGCGTCCACTGTTCTTTATGCATTTGGAATAATATTTCTAATAACTGCCGTAATTGTGGTTTTAGGTTATTACAAAGTGTTTGACAATATTGTCTTGATAAAAAGCGATACTAACGTAAAAAATGAACTATCCAGCATTGAATCGCTTTTGGATCTGCAGGACAATCGGGTTAAACGTACTACCGTAAAAAGATTCAAAGGAAGAACGACTTTATACGGGCAAAATCTAGAGAGACAGGCCTCCGCTACAGGATACTATCAGGTAGACGACCTTAACTTGGATAAGTGGCTGAAATATCGCCGAACGTTACTTAAAAATTATTCTACCGACGAAAAGATCAGAACAGGATGTGATGACAACCCTACTAAGGGTGCCAGCTGTGAGGTAGGAGTTAGCGTAGAAGAGGGAGAAGCTATATTTTCCCGAGATTGGGATATTCCCATACGCGCCCACATGAGTTGTTATAAAGGTCCTATCGTCGAAAACACACATCTCACTGCCTGTCTCTCGGTAAGTCCAGGCAAGCCTTATGAGTATTCAGAGTATTCTGAAGAGCATGGATTCCCGGCAAATAACGTAAATATACAGATTTTAGAAGGCTCCCCTTTTGGCAGTTAGCTGAGTTCTAACCTCGACCACAATGCTGTACCACTTATGCTTATGATATTATGTGTCTAATGAAGCGGCTCTCAGGAATGCCCTTGCCCATTGGCATTACAACTACAACTGCTGGAATTATTGGGTTTATCTATTTCACAGTTAATAAGGTTATTGTAGATTCTTGTGGATCTAAATGTAATGGATCTATCTGTTTGGATGTTTGTGTTCCTATTTTTGGGTATAGCCCCCTTCGATGGGTAGCAGTTGGGGCAATAATTATTGGCTTGTCGCTAATCGGCTACAGATTATTTATTAATAGAATTTATAAAACAAAATAACTTCCGGCTTCTTCAATTACGCTATAACATTTATGTATGATTATTCCTTCAGATGCCTTCTGCTATACTTCGAGTATGTTAATAAAAGATAGAATATACGGTGATATTAATATTGAAAATAATATTATTTCCAAACTAATTCAGTCCGAACCGCTATAAAGATTAAAAAAAATCTCCCAAGATGGCGCAACCCATTATTTTGAACCGAAGTTTGATGGAAATAGATTTGAACATAGTATAGGGGCATGGTATTTGTCTAAACATTTCAACAGGCCAATTGAAGAGCAAATTGCCTGTTTAATACACGATATTCCACATACAGCTTTCTCGCACGTAGTAGATTTTGTGGTGGGTGATGATAGCCAAGAATTCCATGATAAGTTTCTAGAAAAAATTGTGTACCAGTCGGAAATTCCCAAAATCTGTGAAGCATATAATGTCGATATAACAAAAATATTAGATAAATCTTCATTTCCATTGCTAGATAATAATACTCCAGAGCTTTCGTTTGACAGATGGGACTATTTTATGAGGGATGCTCATATGATGGGGATCATGTCGAATGAGCTTATAGAAAATATAATTAATTCAGCAAAGTTATTAAGTACCGACTTTTATTTTGATGATGCGTTTCTGGCTAGCCAGTTCTGTATTTCAACAATTATGGTTGCTAAGCTTGGATATGTAAGTGCGAACTCTCACGGAGCATATTTTTTATTGGCTGATATATTAAAAACTAGTCTTGAAAAAAACTATATTACGCAGCAGGATTTATTTACGACTGATGATGAAGTTTTAGCTAAAATTAAGAAATGCAACGATGAAACAATTAATCAACTACTTAAAAGATTAACCCCAGAAAAGCCTTTTATTTATTGCGATAGAGAGACTGCCGAGTATTATGGTAAGAACAAAGCCCGCTACATTGACCCCTATGTAATGAAGGGCAATAAACTAATACCAGTATCTAAGCTTGTAGTTGGCCTAGAGTTTTTCATCTCGGGCTTTAAAGCCGATTGTGAATTCATAGGGGTGAAGCAACAAATCTAGTTCCTACTTCTTCAACCACGCTGTACCATTTCGTTTATACTAAATTTCAATGAGTTAATTGATGAGTTGATAAATTATCTAATATATTCTCTATTCTCAGACAATAAGCTACAGCTATCCGATCAGATTCTCGAACTTGTTTTGATCCGTGCTGCTGCTGAAATGGAATGGAGCTCGGAGAAGTCCAACTTTTATCTCCAAATAATATCCCTGTCCTACCTTTATTGTTTGGGGTGTATAACTTAAATGATTTATCTATAATTGCGAAGTAAGATGGTTTTACAGACTCAATCTTACTAATATCGTTATAATTAATGAATATTTCTCTACCTGAATCTGTAGTAATTTGTATTTTATCGGATAGTAGCTTAATAGTTGCGGGTTTGCCATGTAATATAGACTGTTGTCTCTCAACCAATCTACATTTTTTTGAATTTTCTGTTATTTCTAATATTTCGTTTTCTTTTAATTTATATAACTTTTTCTGCCTATATTTATATGAAACGTTCATAATTTCACGGAAATCTAGCGGAATGATGATTAATAGAAATAGTGTAATTGCTACGAAAAGTAATATGTATGTGATCATTACAAATTATTGTAGTTTATAAAAACTTGAATGTCTAAAATGATTGAAATCATACCAAGCTGTCAACACGGAGTTGAGTGTATCAATACAGTTATAACTTGGACCATAGTGCTTTATCAAGTATAAGCACTATCGAGACATAGTAATTATTCGCCATACTAATTTAACAGAAAATAAACTACAAGTCCTAGAGTAAATCCTATTATCATAAAAAGTACTATATAATTTGGATAAAAATTTTGCCATGGAACTTTTCGAAATAAGCTGTTTAATGGATCATTTATAACATCAACTTTCATTCCTTTTTGTCTGAGTGCTTTAGCTATATCGTCTAACTCTGAAGTTATTAAAGCAATTACCCCATTGTGCCATTTTTTATCAACATTACAGTTGTTAAAATATATTTTTATCATACCGTTTACTGTTATGCTATTGATTTCCGAATATAATATTTCGCACTTAGGAAATAATTTAAATTTTATGGGAAACTTTTCAGAAGGAGTTTCAGAAATAATTATTCTATCGCTCAAAACAGTAATATCTCGAGCTATTGCAGTTTCACCACCAGATCCCTGTCTGTAAGAATAATCTGCTTTTTGATTTCCGATGATTGCTTTAAACGGCATGTTATGATTATAGCTCATTTAAAACTGATAGATTAGTTCCAACTTCTGCAACTACGCTGTAACACTTATGTTAATTATTCCCAATCTGTTGATCCTAGGTATCAAAATATAGAATTTGCTATGATAGCAGTATGGATGATGGCACATGTTCTTAAAAATTGTAAGAATTGTCTTAGTATTTTTTATGCTTCAGATAATTTTTGGCTTAGTGTTTTTTGGCCCAATACTTGATTACTCTGAGTCAAATCAACAAGCTTTAACTCAATCTATAATCTATCTTATAGTTTTATTTTTCATTTTTGGAGGTGTGCAATTATTTATGAATAAGCAGAATCCGGACACGCCTATGAATACTCTTGAAAAGACCTACAAACCATTTGTAAAATACGCAGTAATTACAGCAATAGCTGGGGTTATTTGCTTAGTGATCTTAGTATTATTGGCTTTAGGTGATTTTAGATGAATTTTATGGTAGATGATTAGGATTTTCAGTTGGACTACTGCTAAATGTTTTAATGACTTGTTGAAATAACTTCCAACTACTTTAACTCTAAGTTGCAGCATCCCTCTTATGCTAATATATGATTACAAAGTAGGAGTTAAAATGAATAGCATAGCTTTAAAAGCAGATACAAAAGTATTTTATCTATCAAATACCATAAGTGACTATCGAATAAAAAAACACTTAATGAGAGTTGAAACATCATTAAATAAATACTCTCCAGATAGTATGAGTATTTTTTTATTAGCGAAACGAAAAGTCACATTAGCATATTTGCGAGAATATTGGGAGATGGGTGAATATCCCATAAATACACTATTAAACACCAGAACTCCAGTTTTTAAAGACGAATTCGGGAACTATTGTGCAGTTGGTTACTTGCTGTCAAAAGCCGGATATGACGAGTTAGTAACTGAAATCCAACATACTAATAATTTAGTAAAAGTTAAAGATATTTCAGATACTAAATATGTTACTGCCATTGAGTCGCTAGGAATCACACTGGAAGAAGCTGCTAAAATCCAGCCTTCATATCCACCTGGTGGTTTTGGGTATGAGCCAGCATACAGCTCTAGTAGTAGAATATTTACTGCTATACTTTTATCAGCTATTGCAGTTTTCATATTCACTCAGTTAATTTCAATTATGTTTTTTAAAGAAATGAACTTAAAACTAAGCCAGAAAATACTAGGCTTTGTAACATTATTGTTATTCTCTTCCTTGATAATGTTATTAATAGTTGGAATAGTACAAATAGGGCAAAATATTTGAGGTTTATTCCTTAATAAGTTCCAACTTCTACAACTACTTTGTACCATAGTAAACGTAAGGCCTCTTCGGAGGCTTTTTGAATTTGTTGTGACACGGTTATACCCTATTGCCTGTAATATTTTTTATAAGCCGAGAAGCAATACAGTCTTATTATGACTTGAAGATGTTTGGTTTAACCTTCTTCGCGCTCTAGGGCTTTATTGACAGCCTTCTCGTCGGCACGTTCTTTAGCGGTTAAAGGTGGGCCTTTTAGTACAACTGTTACCCAGAACAGTGTTATCCACCAAAAGAACAAACTAATAATAAACCATATAAGAAAGCTATGCCCCTTGCGAGATGCAATCCTGGCCGGCCAAATTGCGATTAAAACTGACGCAATAATAAATAATATTCCCCAACCAAGCATAAAACCCTCCTAATTAGTTTAATCTGACTCAATTATAATATATGTTACCTATGTTACCTACTCTACTAAGTATTCCCGAGCCACTACTTCCCTAAATTGATCAATTACACTGTATCTCTTATGCTTGCATAAAGCTAGGCAATACCTATACTTTCTATGAATGAATTCACCAGAGACAACATCCCCTGAAAAAATATCTTGGCTTGAGAAAAGAGCTGTAAAACGTGCCGCTCGATCTATTTTTGATAGGGTGAACGATAACAGTATTTCTGAGCCTACGCAATCGCTCGATTTTTGCGTAAGACCAACCAGAGAGCTATCGGAACAGCAAAGTGCTATTTATAAACGATATGGTTATGGCAAAGAAGCAAATCAATTTACACCTAGAAGTGAAATAAGGTTGGTTAAAACAGAAGAAGGAACTGGTTTGTATTATGGTAGCTCACGGTTCCTTCATTATTTATCGCACCGATTTATTATGGACAGTGCCGGTGTACTCAGTTATCACCAAGAGGCATTTAATGTAGACTGCCAAATGATCCAACCAACACCCATTAATCTTCATGGAATTGATGAAATTGCTGCTAGCGATAAAGCAAAGACTGAATTGTATTGGCTAGACGACGAGCTAAACAAGACTCGCTATACTCAATGGGTTGAAGGTGAACGAATAGAGATAAAAGATTGTTGAATTGATTATCGGTAAGTATTTCATCTATTATAGTTTTAGCTTATTATTAAAACCCATTACACTTTACTTCAGCTTAAATTCTAGGCACTAATACAGTCAAGTCGACAATATATTAGTTCCTCAAAGTCGAATTAAGGAGCACTTGACCCCTCTAATAAATTACCAGTAACAACATCCCTATTATTTTGAGAGATGATTGTAGATCCGTTAGCTGTAGCAATGTATCCTGCAGCACCTTTTTCGAACCAACTATTCTTCACTACTATATTAGTGCCGATAAACTGTGCACTATACCAAGCTGGTACCGGTGGTGCTCCTTCCCACAAGAAGTAACAACCATCAAATACTGCATCAATGCCGTGAAAGTTCACTGTTGCCGTAACCCCTGTATTATTAAGCGGACCAGCTCTAACCATAAAGACGGTGTTAGTAAATTCCATACCAGTCGCATTGTTATCGTCTGATGTTTGCAGAGCTTCACTGTGAGCTGGTTGGGTTATATAGTTATCTACAAAAACAGAGTTCATGACTTTCAGTGGAAAAGGGCCAGCCGTTGGTGAAAGCCAATTATCTGTAAGTTTGAATTGTGATGCGCCATCATCTACCCAGCTATGATTAATTGTTAGCTTGGCAGCACTGCCTGTGATGAACTCTTTCGGGAAAAAAGTATTATCAATATTAATTATTGGTAGCTGACTTTCTGGCAATGGAGTAGTGTTTCCGAATGCAATTACGATTCTTCGTACTTCACAGTCATTGATGTTAAAGGTTTGTCCTTTGTATTTACTATCTCTAATCTCAACATCTTCGCTAATCTTTTGTTTATTACAGGTTCTTGTATTAAGAAACTCGCTGGCAGACAGGCTAGTTAGTGGATAGCGTGGGCCGGTGTTATTTCTGGTAGGTTTTCCACCAGTTGGTGGTGGGGTAGCCGAGAACTTAATGGCTTTGTTACCTGCAGCAGTATTGTTATCTACTATTACTGCACTACCAGCTGGTGTGCCTGATTCGGCTTCCAGGGAAGTAGATAAGTTACTAGATGCACTGGTTAGCAATATAAGGCTTACACCGATTGCCGTAAATGCACCGATAAACACTCCACGAATTAGTTTCTTATTACCCTTTTTTGGCGTTATTTTCTGTATGAGGTTATTAATGTTTTTCATCTTATATCATTATTCTATCATAAGCACTCTGTATATGTTGAAGGTATTAGTGTTAACTCATTGTCTTGATCGTGCAAGAGTTATAGATGTACAATCCTTATCTTAGTTGAACCTCTAAGCTGTGTTTGACTCTATCTATCCCCATTCTGTCTATTAATATATACATGAAGTCTTTCACTGCCTTAGCATCATCGTATGCTCTATGTCTGGCTTTCACCGGGATGTTATTGCGGGCAATTATCTTCTCTAGACTATGACCCGATACCCCTTTTTCTAGCGCCCGCGAAAGCTTAACTGAACACAGCTTTTTAGGGTTGAAATCATAGCCTAGACCATTCATTTGTCGCTTCACAAAAGAAAAGTCAAACATCACATGATGAGCCATGAAATAACTCCCCCTAAAGATTCCCTCTAGCCTGTCAGCTATTTCATCAAAATACGGGGCATCTCTGACGGCTTTATTGTCTATGCCGGTTAATTCGGTTATGAAATAAGGTATATCTCGCCCGGGGTTTACTAGAGTAGTAAATTCATCAATAATTTTGCCATTATGTATCTTTATTATGCCTACTTCAGTAATTCGGTGATGCGTCGCAACACCTCCAGTAGTCTCGATGTCTATGATGGCGATTGGTTTATCTAGCATTATTCCTCCCTTTTATTCTATGTTCTCATGCCCGTTTTAGTAATAGATTAAAGTATTCAGTTCCACCAAATGGTATTTTTTGCTTGACGTTTCTGGTGCCTTCCAGAGTTTCGGCTGAATATATAGTAAAAGTACCATAGTAATCGTTTATTTCATCGACGGCTTTAGTTAAAAAGTCGGCATTTTGGACTTCACGGAACAAGCTTTGCTGGTTACGAGTCGAAGGACTCAGTTTATACAAGTACAGCCCCATAGTCCGAACTATTAAATGCTCCGGCCGGTTGTTGAATAATCTAGATACTCGCAGCCAGATATCTTGGTTGGTGTAGCAGGTAGTTTTATACATTTTTTTATCTGTAAAAAACTCACCATTATTGAAAGATAGCCAAACACAAACACCCCTAGCCTCAACATTTCGGTAGCGGAGCTTCATGGCTGTTGTTTCAGCCAAGAAGTGTAGGCAGGATCGTAAGTATCTATCATCACTGGTTGGCTTTTTAACTACCCACTGTCGACCAACCATACCTAACTGGGTTTGGTAGTCATCAGCTTCAAAGCCCCTTAGACGGTTATACCAATGTAGGCCGTTAATACTTTTAAACACTCTTTTGCTTAGCAAATCTTTATCTGCCCGTAGAAACTGCAAGGGAGTAAATATGTTATGGGCTCGAAGTCGACTACCGTAACCTTCGGCTATACCGTTTAGGTCTTCTAGTTTTAGAGACTTATATACATCTACTAGGTTTTGGTGATCAATAGTGTCTAGCCCGTCTGGTTTATGTAGTCCAGCGGCAGTTTTAGCCAGGAAGCGATTAGGGGCTATACCGATGTTAACTCTAGTATAATCACCAATTTCATTTCTAACTCTTTGTTTTATCTCCTGCCCTATGTCTTGTAGTGATCGACCCTTTCTAAGTGGCTGACTACCACTAAAATCTATAATTCCCTCATCTATACTCTTCATCTTAACGTTTGGCGAGTAGTCCTTCATGATACTAAGTAGTTTTTCATAAACCGTATGGTATTTAGGTGGATCGCTTTCTAACATTATGAAATTTGGACATAGGGCCATAGCTTCGGTGCGCCGGCAACCAACTTTAATACCTAGGGCTTTTGCTTCGTAGGAGGCGGCTATCACACAGCATTCTTTAGATAGCCGGTTGGTTACTCCGATTGGCTTACCGCGTAGTGAATGGTGGGCTTGTTGCTCAGCAGTAGCAAAGGCACTATTAAGGTCGATCCACATGATCATAGGATCGGCAGTGTTTAGATTGTAGTTCATGATAGACTCCCCGGGATAACAGCTACCAAGGTCCAGATTAGACTTTCGGCATTGAACTCTAGGCGGTAGTCATTACTACCATCAGTTACATCAAAGACGTGGATCATACGTTTGCCCTGAGCGGTGGGATGGCGCATGCCTAGTTTAGTGAAGGTGATATCTCTTCCCTTGTATTTCATCTTGCAGGGAAAAGCCAGCGTAGCAATATCTCCGTCCTTTCTATAAAGGGCGACAATATCGACACGTTCGTTTAGTTTTATCGTAGGATCCATATACAAGCTCCACTGGAGAAGTTCAGTTAGTAATTAGTAGAACGGATTTGTGGTGTTAGCTGCCTGATAAATTCTCTAGCCGTTCGCTAGTTTCTCGTGACAGGAAGCCGCTTGTATAATTGTTATAGATTAAGGCGCACAGGGACCGTAGTTTGATAGCCTATCTATATGATAGCAAATGTTTAATTGGTTATCTAAGCTTAATTTTTAGTTTAACTGGTAGCTACTGTTAAAATTAGAGCATGATTAAATTTATTGTAGCCATTGATGAAAAAAACGGATTAGCTGACGACAACGGTATTCCGTGGGATTTACCTGAAGATAAAAAGTATTATCGGGATAAAATAAAAAACACGTCTGTATTGATGGGCTACAACACATATACTGAAAACAAGTCTCCTATGAGTGGCAAACTTACTTATGTTGCATCAAGAGAAAGTAAACAGCTAAAGGATGGATTTATTTCAGTGACTGATCCCGCTAAGCTACTTGATGAGATAGAAGAAGATATATGGGTAATTGGAGGTGCAGGGTTATTCTCATCTCTAATAGATAAGGCCGATGAACTGTATATTACAAAACTAGAGGGTGATTTTAGCTGTACGAAGTTTTTTCCAGATTATTCCAAGGATTTTGAGCTAGTTAGTGAGAGTGAATTAAAAACAGATAATTCTATAAACTTCAGATTTACGGTTTATCGTAGAAAAAAGTAGTGTAACATTCCAGTTATTTATACCGCTAGTTAACTTCTGGTAGAGTAGACGTGGAGAGGTGTCCGAGTGGTTGAAGGAGCTGCTCTCGAAAAGCAGTATGCTGGAAACAGTATCGAGGGTTCGAATCCCTTCCT
>JAGQMX010000021.1 GCA_020428425.1 Candidatus Saccharimonadota bacterium
AAATATCAAAGGCTTTGTGATTGAATCCTTTATCCTTTGTTCGGATAAGTCAGCCATTTCTTCGAGAACATTAAGACCTTCTTTTGAATCAATTTCTACTAATTTTTTTACATATTGTTTGTTCTTTTCTCTAAATTGCGGAAAGTCTACTGCTGTCATATCAAGTATTACGAACTGTAATGATTCAGGAGTATGCGCCTTTAGTAGATCTTCGATCAACTTATCCTGTAATACCGATTTTCCCGAGCCAGTTTGTCCAGTTAGGAACATCGTATTGTCTACGTTGAACGTAAAGTAGTCGGCATTGGTAATATTCATATGTATATTGTATAACAAAAGTCTATTGAATTTGTTTTATACTAGACTTATTTTTTCTTAAGTTTATTCTTGTAATAATTATACCGATTATCCATCGACTTCAATTCTTTCTTCATAATGTCTATAGCCATTATTTCAGAATCTAATAGTTCATTAAAATCTAATCCGTGATAGGTTAGCTTCCATTCGCTAGATGGCTTTTGTATCCACCTTTTGAAATAGGCTCGTGCATACATATGGGTTATCGGTTCTTTTTCTACATCCGCGAAGTACTTTGGAATCAACAATATATCTAACTCTTGTTTATAAAGCGCACATAGTCTGTTGTAGGCTAGTTTTTCACGATAAAGCTTGGGCTCACCTTCATGAACTTCTAATACATGAAATATGAATTTAATATCTTCTTTTTTTCTAATATCTGGTACGAACATATACCGTAAGTTCCAGTAATATATCGGTTGGCCAAAGAAAAGTAGTAAACTAACGTATTTACTATGTATCCAGTAACTTATGCGTTTAGTTCGCTTAGGTATATACTCTGGTACTAATTTGTTGTCTACAACAAAAGATAAATAGATGTTTTCGGGATAGATCTTTTTTCTGAACAAATTAGTCTTTCTTTAGTTATAACCTTAAGTTTATCATCCTAGGTACGCTCTTCTAACGTCACTGTCATCAAAGCTAGGTAATGATGGGATTCTATGTTGTGTTGATAAAATCTTCCAAATCCCTTTTTTGCCTTTCTGGTAGGTTGTACTGACCATAACATTATAGATACTATTATCTACTGTTCTTGCTTCAATGCTATAGTAAACTGATGCAACATCCTTTGAGTGCTTAGCAAAACTAATATGTTTGTAGTTGCATGATTCCCAAGCCTTTGATTCCTCGGCACCCTTCAGGTACATTTCTTTATTGACCACGAACCACAGCCCAGCATCAGTTGGAACTACCATCACACCACCTTCTGCAAAATGTTTCTTAAATATTTGTTCCCAGCCTGGGCGACCCGTAGACTTCCACATTTCACGCTCAATAGAAAATCTTTCATCGAAAGCTTTATCGCTTTTAAGATCAATTGGTAGATTGAAGGTTTCAGTAAAATCCATACATTACTCCGCAGTGCGTATCAGTTTCTTATAAATCTCCACCATTGCAAGCGTATCCAACTTACAATATTTTATTAGATCTTCTATAATCTTCTGTCTATCAGCTTCGTTCTTTCCATCTAGTATTGTTTCCATCCAAGTTCTTTGAGCCGAAGCACCCTCCTGGATATCCAGCTCCTTATAAGACAATTCCGGAACTAGTACTGGAAGTACAGCTTTAATAGATGCACTCCCCTTAAAGCCTTTGTCAGCATACCAGCCACTTGAAAAAGGAATCATTAAATCTACAATCCTATCATTCAGTGATGAATAGAATTCGCTAAATTCAGGTACTTGCTCTCCCATAGTTGTATTACAGCTTTTCTCAAACCCCATATTCCAAGTTATTACACTACCCTTATTACCAATATTAGCTTGCAAAGACTTACTTAAGGCTTCCATTGGGTTAGAGTTATCTGTATGCAGATATTCTAAATGTATAATTTCAGAACCTGGGGATTCTATTACATGCAGAGAATACTGAAAGGGATATTGCTTGTATGGTTGCATACCATCGAAATACGGAACTAGACTACTCATAGTCTCATAATCCAAGAAATACAAAGGATAGCTTAGTCCATCTAACCAATCTTTAATCTTGTCTTTTTGTATAATCGGCTGACCTAGTTTAGTAGCCTTTACTTGCAAAGTTTGTTTAGCGTTTAGTACAAAGTCATCGGGAATATCTACAATTCGGCTAACACCCATTTCTTCAAGTAACCCGGCCTTCTTAACGCCAATAGATTGAATATCGTAAATAGAAAAAGGTTCAATATTGTTTACTGCCGAGTATACCTTCACCCAGTCCGGGAAGGATCCCATCTTAGCTAGCGATGGTGACATATCTGGACATGAATCAAGTTTGGCCACGATCAAAGCTTGTTGAACGTTTTCGGCTGTTTCTTCTGCCCTAGCTCTAACCTTGTCAGTAATATCTGTAACTGCCGTTAGCTGCCTAGCATCAATTTCTCCACTGCGTACATATTTATTATTTACATGTATTACAGAAATACTGCGTACTTGATAGCCACAGCCTTCTAATACGTATTGCTGAAAGGCTAGATCATACTCATGATCTTTATTAGCCCCAGTACTAGATTTAATTTCAATTAGATCAAGTTGCCTGTCACCTACTACCTGGATAATATCGCAGATAAAAGTTAGCTCATTAAACTCAAACCGACCTTGGAATATTGTAGTAACGCCAGACTCCAGTGCTTGACTAGTCCGCTCAGGTAGCGTTTTGTAGCTAGGATAATCCGTAAAACCCAGTGTTACTCCTCCTGGATACAAACTCTCTGCATATGGCTCAAATAAATGGCCTGTATCAAAGATTGCCTGGGTAGCTGCATCAATCTGAGGTAGTTTCTTTGGTTCATGCTTCTTTAGCCACAACCAGGCTGGGTGGCGGAGGTAGAGCATGTAGTCGGATTTGGAAATTTGCATTGATCACTTAATGTATTTCTTAAATACTTTTGTAAATAACTCAGCCTGCTGATGAACCCACTCAATCAACTCATTTTCCTGATTTTCGTCTTTAAAGTCGCCTTCCTTGTATACTCCAATTAATGATGCTTTCCTCTCTGGTAGCTCTGCCCAGATTAAGCTAAAACCCAATTGACTTTCTATATCATCACGGTTACTTTCTAATAAATGATATAGTTCTTTATTATCATCTATATACAGATCCATGCCCACTCTGTTCTTTCTGGTATTTACTGTTGCGGCTAAGTGAGCCTTAGATGTTCCAATACTAATATTCATCCAGTGCTGAGGTAGAGCTTTTTGCCAACTTTTTACGTACTTTGAATTTTCTTCACCGTATTCTTTTAATTTATCCCAAAATTCTTGTTGTTTTAGTTTTAGATCTGTAACTTTATTAGTGCTACTGCTTTGTCTAATAGTTTTTGCCCAATCGTTTGGCTTTGCTACTACATTAAACCTTGGGGCAGGAGGAGAGTCACCAATTTTCCACGCTTCTATTTCGATGAGGAAAAAATTAGCATTTTCTGTCGTATTTTCATTAAGCCAATTAATGGCTTGTTCGTGTTCAGACCTTGCCTTGGACACAATCCAAATAATTGTCTCGGCAAGAAGTCCCGAAGAATACGTAATGAGTTTTCCTAAATGATCATGATTAGTTGGTTCAAGCTGGTTTTCAATGATTGCTTTGTTGCCATTGTCATCTTCTGCAAGAATATCGACCGAAAATTTACCCACACTCACTTCAGTCTGAGGGTTGATTAACCCAATTCCCAATGTCTCGTTTAGAATTTCTAAATTGTCTTCTTGCGCCAACCAATTAGTGAAATCATATGCTTCATGTTTCCATATCTCACGAAGTTTCACTTTTTTAATTCTGCCAATATTCATAAATTAACCTCTCTTATTCTTCATAAATTCAACAACGTCAGGATCAACAATTATATCTTCGCGTCTAAGCGGCGACTCTAAGTATAAACCTTCTAGTGTAGTACAACGACTGAGTGCAACATATGATTGGCCGTGTGCAAAGGCACCTTCAGATAAGTCGATAGTTACTAGATCATATGTTTGTCCTTGCGATTTATGAATAGTGACCGCCCACGCCAGCCTAACAGGTAATTGCTGAAAAGAACTCACAATTTTTTTCTTTAGTTTCTTTGTTTCATGATCATAGTCATACTGAATCTTTTCCCATGTTGCAGGGTAAACTGTATGTTCGACGCCCTTAATACGGATCTTGATGCCTTCGGAGCTTAGCTTTGTCACAACTCCAAGAGTTCCGTTGACCCAACGGGCTGGCTTCTTCGTATCATTTTTAAGAAGCATAATTTGTGCACCTATCTTAAGCTTTAGGTTCTTCTCTGTCGGAAATGAGCTTTCTTTGATGTCACCAGAAATAGTAGCTTCATAGTTTTTAACTTCACCAGGTAATTCTGATAATTTCCTAGAGTTTACTGAATAAACTGCACGATTGGTGCCAGCTAAAGTAATGAACCCTGAATCAGGTATTGGAGCTTTAGCCCTTTCGTTCAATGCACTAAGCGTAGAGTCCTTAACCTTACCAGATCTAATTTCATTCAGAATACCTTTAAAGAATTCATCTTTTTGACGGAACACTTCTTGCAGCTCCTTAATGATCACATTGCATTCTTTATATGCATGTGAGTTAAAGAAATATGATCCTCCAAAAGTATCATCCAGATATCTTTTAGCTTGACCATCCGATACAACAGGAGGTAATTGATACAAATCCCCAAACAAGATCATTTGAATTCCGCCGAAAGGTTTATCGTTTCGTCTAGCAAGCTTAAGTTTCTCGCTCATAGCCTCCATTAGATCTGCTGACACCATTGAGACTTCATCAACCACGAGTGCATCAAGTGCTTGTAAAATTTCTTTGGTTTTGGAGTCGACGGTGTTTATTGAGCCAACCTCGTGTAGAATTGGAGCAAATTTGAAAAATGAGTGAATTGTCTGCCCGCCAACATTCAATGCAGCAACTCCTGTCGGAGCTACAATGGCAGTATTCTTTAACGATCG
>JAGQMX010000022.1 GCA_020428425.1 Candidatus Saccharimonadota bacterium
TAGCCTGGACTTATACTACAAATGATACTACGGTTCCTGAAGCAGCTGGATATACTGCATTGTATAATGCTTTAAATGCGGTTGGTTTCGATGTTAGTCAAACTGGATCTAATGGTACTGTAGCTTCGGGTAAAGCATTATCTGTTCATAGCTACTATGATGGCTATTTCAACGGTGGTGGGCACGACGGAATGTTTGCTACTTATTCATCTACTTTTTTTAAAAACTTCTTAACTGAAGTAAAAAATCAGGTTGAGCAAAGTAGAAATGGCACTGATTTCTTTCCATTCTTTTAAATCTAATATACTGCAGTTTTCCAAAGTAGATATTTGTACATAATCATATCAGGTTCCATATAGATGGTTTAGTCGCTATAATCATAGTTTATGACAAGAATCAATAAATCAACATCTTTTCGATATTCGATTAGACGAAGGCTGAGATTAGTAAGAGCGAATATTACTAGATGTAAACGAAGAGTTTTAAGATTCATCCCTGTGAATAATAAGCTTAGGTTATTTTTAGCTTTTACAGTACTATTTGGTATTTTACTATTTGTATCTGTTATTTATAGTGCTTTAGCATATATATCTAGGCCATACCCAGAAACATATGTTGCCGGTATTAACATAGGATCTCTAGATCAATCTCAAATACAATCGACTATCAATAATCAAATAAATATCGTTCAAGTAAAGATGAAATATCAAGATCAAGAACAAACAGTTAATCTTTCCGATTTACAACCAACAATTAATTATCAACAATTACAGAAAACTACCACCGACCACAACATGGGAGACTATCTTGGACTTTGGCTTAAACGAAGAGATGTTCAGTTACCGATAACATTAGATTCATCTTCTGTATCAAAACAATTATCGAATTTTAAAGATCCGAAATTTAAAGAACCGCGTAACGTAACCTTTAATTTCCAGAATGATCAATTAATAATTAATGACGCTCAAGAAGGATATGGCTTAAAATCTACGTCAATACAGCAAAGTATAGAGCGAGAGTTAAGCGCTAAGCTAGAAGATACAGTTCAAACTTTGAATTCACAATCAATCAATCCAGTAATATCTAAAGCCCAAGTACAAGAAAACAAACAACAAGTACTTGATGTAATTAATCAGAATTATGTATTTAACTACAACAAAAAAACCTACAGCCCTTCCAAACAGCAAATTGCCAATTGGCTGACTGTCGAAGAATCGACAAATGGATTTAGGCTTGTACCAAATTCCAAGCTAATTTCAGAGTATGTAGACAGTTTAGCAGCTGACTTAACGGTTAAGCCAATTGCTAAGCAGGTAATCAGTTATGCCAGCGGTAAACCGTCACAGGTTAGCTCAGAAGGTAAAAATGGATCAACAATAATTAAATTAGATGAAGCAAAAACTAAACTTGCAGATGCTATAGCAAATAATACACCATTGGACTACGACTTAACTATCGAATCGGTTGCCTTCACTGCTGATACCACAACAATAGATGATTTAAATATTAGAACCTATACCTACGTTGTTGAAGTTAGAGGTGCAGTCAGCTCGAATGTAGGTACTTTCAAGAGTCAAGCTAGCGCAACCTTAAATGATTCTAGAGGTTGGGCCAGTGCCGGGTTATCATTTGTAGAAGTGTCAGCCGGGAATCCTAGCGATTTTACCCTACTATTAGCAACTCCAGACCAAGTTGCAGCTGTTGGCGGTATATGCGATTCTTTCTATAGTTGTCGGGTTGGCAGATATGTTGTTATTAATGATGCACGGTGGGCAGGAGCTACGCCAGCTTGGAATAGTGCTGGTGGGAATATTATAGATTATCGTCATATGCTCATTAACCATGAGACGGGTCATTGGCTAGGCTTCTATCATAGGTATTGTGGTGGTACTGGACAGCCTGCTCCTGTAATGCAGCAACAATCTATTAGTCTTCAAGGCTGTAAGTTTAATCCCTGGCCCTTGGCGAGCGAGATTAATAGTCTATAGGAAAAATGTCCTAGGTCATTGATTAGAAAATTCAATAAGAATATATCCGATTATTCAACTATTAAGCGTATACTTAGGTTAGAAAGAACATAGAGGTATGTATGAGTAATCATAAACAATTTAGCGAAGAACAAGCAAAAAGCATCGGAGAATCAATAGGGATCAGTTGGGATAAAGTCGATATAAATGAGTTTAGGATGGGTCTAACAGTTGAGTTGGAACATGGCAGCCATGATCCCGAGACCAACGTCATAGATGATAACGAACAAATGGCAGGCAAGATCGCCTGGGCTCACCTAAAAGAAATAAGAGATTATTACACTAGACTTAAAAAAATGGAAGATGAGGGTGAGGCATATTGGGAAGCTAAGAATACTCGATAAATGTTAAGCACAATATACAACCTCCCCAGGTGACAATGATATGTAGTCTGAGATATGAAATATTTGTGCTATCTGTAAAATTATGTTATATTAAAGTTAAATTATGACTGATCAAAATAATCCAGAAGTAGCTAGAAATATTGAACATAGGCCAATGAATTACTTTGGCGAATCTACTGGTGTACCTCTAGACATTGATCAGCCTGGTGATCTTAAATTAGATGAATCAGCTGCCGAGTTCGGTCCAATAATTGCTGATTTGTCTGATGATGAGAAAAATATCTCGAATATAGATTCACCTCACAAGCAGTTATCTAGTAAAGAATTAGAGATTCAACGTATCAATATTATGTCTGATGTGATTTCCTACTACGGGAAAGATAAACGGGTTTTATCCGCATTAGAAAGATATAGAAACGGCCCAACTCCGAAGAAAGACATATCAAAAGGAACTATTGATAGATATTTTCAAGAAATTAGTCAATATGACCTACTAACTAAAGATGATGAATATGAATTGTTTACTATATTTAATAATGGTATCAATAAGTATATTGATGGAGGTGTAAAACCGCTAGATAGCCTTGACGTCGAAATTGAAGATAGTTTAGTAGATTCAGTAATTGCTCAGCAAAAGATTTTTTCATCTAACACAAGACTGGTTGTTAGTATTGCAAAAGGATACACGCAGCAAATGCCAATCGAAGATCTTATTTCTGGTGGTAACCTAGGGTTAGATCGGGCAATAAAAAAGTTTGATGCAGAAAAAGGCTTTAAATTTTCAACATATGCTTCTATTTGGATAAAACAATCAATTACAAGATCAATACAAGATCAATCCAGGATGATAAGGTTGCCTACCCATATACATGATGAAATACGAGTAGTAATTGGCGCTAAACGTGAATTGGAAAAAGAATCGATGCGCGATGCAACCATATCTGAGATATCTCAACTAATAGATATACCTGAAGCGCGGATATCTGAATTATTAATACTAGACAGTCATCATCTATCTACCGACTCCACTATTAACAATAGAAATGCATCTGGAGTATATGATGATGGTAGTCCCCTATCTGATGTACTTGATGCAGACAATAGATTTCAAACAGTTAAAACTGTAGAAGATGAAGCTTTACAGGTTGTTTCAATCGACGAAATCCTAGGCTTGTTAGAAGACTATCTAAATTATCAAGAACTTGATGTCATAACAAGACGCTTTGGCTTGAACGGCGGAGAACCTGAAACTTTAGAGAAAATCAGTGAAAATTATGATTTAACTAGGGAGCGAATACGGCAAATCGAACAAAGAGCACTAGAACGATTAAGCAGGAATCCCGATTTAAAAAATCTCGTTAATCTTACGGCCTAATATGCTGAAACGATTTTGTGCTGGTCCTACTTTTCTCACACATTGATCGGTTATAATTAGGCAAAATATGTAAATTTTGCAGGTCATTAAACAACTCGATACAAAGCTGTTTGTTACTTATAGAAAGTATTTATGTTATATTAGTAAACATTAGTACATTGAATAAATAGCTATATGATTAGAAGATCCCATTTAACTCTATTTCTAGCCTCGCTTATAATTGCATTTGTTGGAGTGTTCATTATTTCAAACTCTAAAGTGGAAGCTGCTACAATTAATGTTTCTAATGGTGTCGATACTGTAGCTAGTGATTCTGTATGTCATCTTTCAGAGGCAATTGAAAACATCAATGATCAAGCTGCAACTAATTCAGACTGTGTTGCTGGTGATGGTAGAAACGACACTATTCAAATACCCACTGGTACAATTACTCTTACTACAAACCTTCCAGCACTTCAAGAATCAATAACTATCCAAGGTATAACAGAGGGAAGCTCCATCATAGACGGAGCAAATTCATTCAGTGTTAGCCTTACTCCTACAGTCTCCGTGAGTAAACTTTCAATCAGCAACTTAACGATCCAAAATGGAAACAACCTCGGTATTTGGGCTAACCCTGGTAGTGGTGACACAGTACAACTTATTGCTGACAATGTAACACTAAAGAACGGTACAGGTAATCTGATTATCGGAGGAGAAGCACGTCAAATGACAGCGACTAATATTACAATTTCCTCTCCAGATGTCACATCGCAAATTTGCCAAGTATATGTCGAAAATGACAGTACGCTACAAGTAGTTGCTGATAATATTAAAATCAGAAACTGTAATGGAAATTCAGCAGTAATTGCTAGGCCAAACAGTACCATTACAGCTAGCAACGTTGACTTCACAAATATAGATATTGAAACTAGTGAGGTTTGTGTAGTGGGAGTTGATCAAAGTAATTCTACTGTACCAGTAAGCGTTAGTATCAATAAGGTGAGGATTAACGGTTGCAGTGAGGGAGCATTGGTACAAGCCAGAGAAAACTCAGCGAGTACTACTGGAGGTCCGAGTTTATACAATATAAGCGATATAAATATCAGTGAGAATAATATAGCGTTATTAACTGATACGGATGCTGAGGCGGCTATGTTTATTGAAATAAGTTCATCTAATACAAATCTCATTCTAGAGAGAGCATCAGTGACAAACAATACGGCAGTTACATCGGGTTCCGATAATATTGCCAATGCGGGTATTCAAGGGGTAGTCCCCCCTACGGCAACTATACGTAATCTTACAGTTGCGAATAATGATATTTCCGGTACGTACACAGCAGAAGAAGTTTATTCTGGTATCGCGTTATTGCAACATGGAGTCGGTCAACCTTTGGTCACTAGTCAACTTACGGTCGTTGATAACACAGCAACGAATAATGCCTCCGGTGGTGCAGCAGCAGGTATATTACTTGGCAGCTTTGATGCAGGTTTTACTCCTGTAGATAATATTGGCATATTACAAAATTCGCTGATCAGTAACAATATAAGCAATGGTCAGAAGAATAACTGTAATGCGAGTATTGCTTTAACAGGTTCAATGAGAGCTTTGCCCATCTCTGGTGGTGGTAACATTTCTGATGATTCAACTTGTACCACATTTACAGACACAGCTGACAAAAACAACGTATCATCTGCCAATCTAGAACTACAGGCCCCAGCAAATAATGGTGGGTTCATTCCAACGGTTGCTCTCGGGTCGAGCAGTATAGCGGTAGATAATGGGATAACGATAGAATCGGTAACCCAGGATGCCCGGAAAATCTCTAGACCACAGGGATGTGCCTATGATATTGGGGCCTATGAACTGGAGCAGAATATTTGTGCTAGCCCGAGTGATGATGGACTACTAGCTGATACAGGCACAAATGTTTCATCTATAATAATACTTGTATTCAGTATAATCGGAGCGTTTGGTGTAGCTGTGATTTTTGCATCGAAAATATACTATGAATCAGCTAGTAAAAGATAATGTAGATAAATAAACAGAACCATAAAAGTGTTAATAAAACGGCTTATTTGATTCGGAATGTGTATAGGGTTAGTGAACCAAATTAGAACTAGAATAATAAGTTATAGTAGATAATATGGATTAACAAGATTAGTTCTTTATTATCTAACCAAATAATGTATTATACTTTTTGCTATACTTTAGACATGAATGTATCGGCTAGTGTAGATATTGTTGGTTCAACTCCTGAGGAAGTTTTTCAATATGTTACAGAAGTCTACAATGAACCAAAGTGGCGCCTAAAAAGTACTGAGTCGAAATTACTTACTGAGGGGCCGATGCGAGTTGACTCAGAGGGCTACTCCGAAGCAGATAATAACGGGAAGCTGATTAAAGCCGGCTGGAAAGTTACAGAATACGAAGAAAATGAATATGCTAAATGGGAATTAACCTCAGGACCGTTGGTAGGTACGGGCGGCTACAGGGTTGAAGGGGTTGATGGAGGGGTCAGGTTTACCCTAGAAGCTGACGTGAGGATGCCAGGATTAGGCGTTCTTTTGGGCCCTGTCGTGAAAATCATTGGGTGCAGGATGAATAAAGCCGATGTCTCAAATCTGAAGAACATATTAGAGTCAGATTAAATATGTTTTATCGACAAATATTACACTAATCTAGGTATATAATTATGAAATCTAAAATTACTATTACGCCATACATAAGGAATATCATCCTGGCATTGCCCTTGTATATACTTTCAATTGTTCCATTTATTGCACTTGCAATAGTTCTGGATATAGAAATCGATACAGGCTATGTGTTACTAGGTGCCCTTGGGTGGTGGTTAGCTCTGTTATTAAGATTACCGTTAATCTTATATTCAAAAACTAAAAAATTAGACTTTAATGTCTCAAACAAATTAATTATAGGAGCTTCAGGTCCTACTGAAGAGATTACTCGACTCGTGCTACTGGCAACCATTGGTATCACTACAGGTAACGCTTACTCGGTCGGAATTGGCTGGGCATCAATTGAAGTTATCTACGGCTTAGTCCAGATAATCGGTATGGGTATATTACAGCAAAAGAATGATAAAGAAGCTAAAGAGGCAAAATCGCTCATGAAACAAATGGGTATGGAGAAATCACTAGAGCCAAGCACGCCATTTTGGGGGGCATTAGAACGAGTATCAGCAGGGGCAATACACATTGGGCTTAGCTTAATGCTTGTATTGAGCCCATTGATTGTTTTAATCACTATACCTCTTCACAGCTTTGTGAATTTCAGTGTCGTTAGAATGAACAAGCAATCAATTATAAAATCTCAGCTTTCGATATTGCTGCTTGGGATAATTATTTTACTGACAGGAATCCTTATTTCGTAAACTTTGCTGTATAAAGTACCTATAGTGCGAAAAAATAAGGTGACCCAATATGTCTCCTTTGGTGCAACACTTGGCTGGGGAGGAAGTACGTTAATCAAACTTTTGGTGGTGATGAAGAGTTTGATGAAATAGATATCCAACAAATTAAATATATTATAAGCCACAAGGACGATAGTGATTGTTATATTTAATACTACTGGCAACAGTACACACTTGTAACTTTATAAAGAAAGTGATAACATTATAAAGTTATGACATATCAACAAAAGCTACAATCAATAACCAAGGCTACAGGATGGACCCAAGAAAAACTAGCTCAAGAACTAGACATTTCTTTCCCAACTCTAAACACCTGGATTAATAACAAGTCACAGCCCCGTAGACAAGCACGGGCGAGGATTGACTTTCTATTTACTCAAATATTGGGTTCTGACGCCGTTGATAGCACTAGTCTAAAAAACGTAAAAGAAAATGCTAGTTCACTGACAATTAAGCCTAGAGACTTGATTAACAATAAAAATTCTCTCGACAGACTAATTCTTCACCTGACGTACCATACAAATACAATTGAAGGTAGTACTATGACGATATCAGATGTTGAAGACGTTTTGTTTGATCATAAGGTGTTATCAAATAGAACAGCTATTGAGCAGACCGAAGCTCGTAATCACCAAGCAGCATTGCTATGGTTACTAGATACTATCGTTGAGCAAGGTAATGAATTCAAAATTAACGAAAAGCTTATACTAGATCTACACGTTCGTCTTATGAATGGGCTCATGAGTAATGCTGGTCAATATCGTCGTCATTCAGTTCGCATACTCGGTAGCCACGTTGCATTAAGTAATTGGCAAAAAATTCCAGAGCAAATAGATGAGTTTATTAAGAATTGTCATAAGACATCAAAAGATATAGTGAGTAAGCTTGCCGAATCTCATGCTATATTTGAAAAGATACACCCATTTAGTGATGGCAATGGACGCACTGGTAGATTACTTATGTTGGCGCAAGCACTCCACCACGGTACTTATCCTCCTCTGGTGCAGCGAGAACGAAAACGAGCCTATTATAAATATTTACAACTAGCTCAAACCAAACAGAACTATCAGCAATTAGAGTTGTTTATTGCAGAATCTATGCAGTACTGTGAAAAAGTTATTTATAATAAAAAAGTTTGATCGTTCTGTTTGCCTATTAAATAATCAAACTTTATAACAGATGTAAAATAACGTTGTCCTTCTGGCTGGGGAGGAAGTACGTTAATGGAACTTTTCTTGGTGAAGAAGACTTAGATGAAATAGATATACAACAACTTAAAGATATCATGAATAGTGATAGTGAGGAGTCACAATGCTAGACCTACTTACTAAACTCACCAACAACACCTATCTAGATGCTGATTTATATGACCAAACCCAGTTTTACCAAAAACTAACTAAAGACTTAAAGAAAGTGAGAGCTGAAGTAATCATTGAAAGTCCCTTCATAACAAAGACAAGACTAACCAAATTACTACCATTACTAACTGAACTAAAAAGTAACCGAGTTAAGGTAATAATTAATACTAGAGATCCTAATGAACATAAAGGTTTCATGAAGATAGATGCCCAGCACGCGCTATCTTCACTACTAGAACTAGGAATACAAGTTATCTTTACAAAGAACTTACACAGAAAGCTTGTGATATTAGATAGAACTATAGTTTGGGAAGGTAGTCTAAATGTTCTGTCTCAAAATAATAGTCAGGAACTGATGAGGAGAACAAGTTCATCGTCGTTAGCTTGGAAGCTCATTCATCTGACTAAGCTTGATGACAAGATAAGTTAAGTTGAGAAATTATTGCATAGTTGAATTGGAGGGCCACCGTACTTCTTGTTGAAACTAAAATACAGACAGAAACTGCTTAACCTCCACAAACACTATCGCTAAGTGGAACTAGATTGGCGAATCGCTCTTGAATCTGTTGCTCAGTTGGCTCGGTGTCTTGAACAAAGATTACGACGTTACCAATAAGATTATTGATGCGAGTTAGTTCTTCTTCGGTTTTATCGCTTTCTACTATGTGCTCGTCTACTTCACTACCATGTGCGTATGCTTTAGGGAAGAATATCTTTTCTAGTAACGATGCTTGCTCGTCCTTGCTCAAGCTACTGTTCTTACCAAAAAACACTTCCAGATCCTGGCTTAGAAAGTCATCCCAGTTCTTTTGCTCATAGCCATCTGCGTCGCCAGTGTAGACATAGAAATTTGAGCCTTCGGAAATGTCTGGCAATAAATTACCGAAACGCTCGACGCTATGCATTCGCATAAACCCTTCGTCATGCCTGCGTCCTAGACTGTCATCGCTACCACCAATAAAGTTCCATCCATAATATTTCAAAAACTCACCACCAGTTATGCCATCCCAATGGATGTGCGTCATCTGATTAGTATTGTCATGAAAGTCTATAGGTGTACCGCTTACTTCAACGCTACATGTACCCGGAGTATCTTGTTGGAATTCTTCTTCTGAAAAGTCAACGGATGTGCCATCAACAATAATCTGTGTTCTGAAGTGATAATGCTCAAACTCAGGATTTCGTAAATGCGATGGGGTCGATGCGTAAAGATAGCCATAGTACCCTCCACTAAAGAGTAATAGCGCCAGAGCGACGATACCACCTTTAATGAACCAGCTTTTCTTATTAGATTTTGATGCCACTTCGTTCTCAGGTACATCTTTCATAGTTTCTTGCTTTTCCATTTCACACCTCCTTAGTTCTTAGTAATTGAGCATTAAATGCAACGATAATTGTCGATAATGACATTAAAACTGCTCCAATAGCTGGCGACAGTACAAAGCCAACCCCAGCTAGAGCACCAGCAGCAAGAGGTATTGCAATGACGTTGTAGCCTGTTGCCCAGACCAAGTTCTGCTGCATTTTACGATACGTAGCCTTCGATAGGTTGATGATTTTGGCTACTCCTTGCGGGTTACTGCTGGCAAGCACAATTCCAGCAGACTCAATCGCCACATCCGTTCCTGCTCCTATGGCGATTCCAACATCGGCAGTCGTAAGTGCAGGTGCGTCGTTTACGCCATCGCCAACAAAAGCAACCTTTGATCCATCAGACTGCAGTTGCTTAACAACCGCAGCTTTATTTTCTGGTAATACCTCAGCGTGATACTCATCAATGTGCAACTCGCTCGCAACCCACTTAGCGACGCCTTCTGAATCTCCTGTTACAATGGCTACTTTCTTGCCAGCATTCTGCAAGGATGCAACTGCTGATTTAGATTCAGGTCGAATTATATCGGTAATCATGATAGACCCGAAGACTTCTTTTTCCTTAAGTACATACACGACAGTTTGGCCGTTTTTATGAGCCTTTTCCGTTGCAGTTAATAGATCTTTATTCAAAGAAACTTTCTTTTCTTTGAGAAGCTGAGGCCCACCAATTGAGTAGGTGTCTTTACCGATCGATGCCTTAGCACCACGGCCTTCGAGTGCGCTGAAATTCTTAGCAAGCTTGGGTTTAATTTTCTTGTCTTCTGCTTTCGCAATTATTGCTCGAGCTATGGGGTGTTCTGAGTCGTTTTCAATACCAGCAGCAATAGCGAGCAATTCTTCTTCATTATCAGTAATAATATCGACAACGCCTTGTTCGCCAGTTGTTAAAGTTCCGGTTTTATCGAATAGCACGACGTCCACATTTCGAGAAAGTTCAAGGGCGCTGCGTTCACGCACTATGACACCTGCACTAGCCGCTTTACTGGTTGAAATTGCAGTAACGAGCGGAATAGCCAAGCCAAGTGCATGAGGGCAAGCTATTATGAGAACAGTCACTACTCGCTCTAAAACATAACCGCTTGACTCTCCTGCAGCTGACCAGCCAATTGCTGTAACAAAAGCGGCACCTAGGGCAATGTAGAAAAGGTAAGCAGCTGCCTGATCTGCCAATAACTGTGTCTTTGACTTGCTGGACTGTGCATCAGAAACAAGTCGCATAATCCCTGCAAGAGCGGTGTCGTTACCGACCTTCGTTACTTTCATAGTTAATGAACCGCTGCCGTTGACTGTCCCAGCTGCCAAATTATCATCTTTAGATTTATCGACTGGCTTTGACTCACCGGTGAGCATCGACTCGTTCACCTTGGACTCGCCCTTAATAACAGTTCCATCAACAGGAATTTGAGCACCTGGCCGAACCAACACTATGTCGCCAACCTCTAGCTCAGAAACCGCTACTTTTTCCGTACCATCTTTAATTATTCGCTCTGCCTCATCCGGAAGTAGTTTTGCAAGCTCGTTTAATGCCCCTTGTGCATTCATGACTGATGCCATCTCCAGCCAGTGCCCGAGCAACATAATAGTGACCAGCGAGGCCAACTCCCACCAAAAGTCCATGCCATCAACTATGTTTAGCGTGATAAGTGAGCTATAAACAAAAGCGACACTAATTGCTAGCGATATAAGCGTCATCATGCCGGGTTTTCTGGATGCAAGCTCAGTTTTGGCGCTCTTTAGAAATACCAAGCCACCATAGAAGAATATGAAGATGCCAAATATTGCTGGTATGTACTCACTACCAGTGAATGTAATAGCTTTATATCCAAGTAAATCTTGTATGGTCTGTGAAAAGTATAGAACAGGGAGTGTTAAAAAGAATGACAACCAAAATTTCTGCTTGAACATGTCTGGGCTATGGCCAGCATGTTTGTCGTGATCGTGCTCACCTTGGTTCGAGTGACTATGATGTTCGTGGTGATCCATGACTTAACCTCGTATGTTGGTTAAGTCATAAATCTTTAACATCT
>JAGQMX010000023.1 GCA_020428425.1 Candidatus Saccharimonadota bacterium
TTGGCATGGAGTGAAGGTACAAAAATAGATGTCAAAACTCTATATTCCAGTACTAGCAGGAACTACCAGAGAAAAACGCAGGAGCATCTATGCAGCACGACTGGTTGCCGAGGTTGGCAATACTTTTGATGAAATCCAGACGGAAGTTATTGATCCAATAGACTATACTTTCCCTGGCGATGGTAAAGACCCGGAAAATAAAGATCCTAAATATACAGAGAAAACCGCAAAAGCTCAAGGGTTTTTTATTGTTACTCCAGAATACAACCATAGTATTCCTGGATCACTAAAACGCATGTTAGATAGCGAACTAACTAACTACAGACATAAACCTGTTGCATTCGGAGGCGTCTCATCTGGGCCATGGGGTGGTGTTAGAGCAATCGAGCAACTTGCCATTATCGTTAGAAACATGGGCCTAGTCTCAACATCAAAAGATATCCAATTCCCAAGGATAAATGAATTATTTGATGACAAAGGTGTACTACAAAACGAAGATTTTATACAATATATCCATAAAGCTTGGATTGAACTAATTTGGATGAGTAAGGTACTAAAAGCCGGTCGAGATAACGAATCAAGTAATAATATATAAGGAGTAAAAGAATGGAATGGAGTTATCTACTAATCGGGGTTGTATCTGCAACATCAGTGCATCGAATAATGGAACCAGGAAATATAAACGAAAAAGTAAAAAGACTCTCTAAAGCATACGAAACCGGGTCGGTCGAAAAACCAAAACTTCAAGGAATTGACACACGAGCTATATCTTATGGCTTGGGAATAATGATAATAGTATCTCTTAGCGCATTCGGCTACTTTATAGCTAGCATTATAGGTCCAGATACAACCCAGTCAATTGTTTATAGTGTAGTGGTTCTAATAATTGCTGACATTATCTCAATGATGGCCATTGATAAGTATCATGTGAACATAGAAATCCTAACCAAAAAATTTAAGAAATAATATATCAGCAACCACTCTAGATTATTCCAACAATACATGGATTATCTACTTAATAATTGAACCTTAAGCATGTTATCCTAGATGTAATGGATATATTGAGCACAAATCAAATAAGTGATTGGTTGAATTCGGTAGCCAACTATATTCCACGCCTACTAGCAGCTATTGGTGTATTTATTCTCTTTTATCTGTTAGCAAAAATCCTAAAAGCTGTCTCTGAGAAAATCATCATGCGGGTAAATCATAAACCCTCGGTTATTCGACTGGGCTCAACTGTAACTTATATTGTAATAATTTTTATAGGTGTAATAGGTTTTTTACGCGTACTTAGCCTAGATGGCTTAGTTACTTCCGTTCTAGCCGGTGCTGGTATTATTGGACTTGCATTGGGATTTGCCTTCCAAGACATAGCCAGTAACTTCATTGCTGGTGTCGCTATCACCTTACAACCAAGATTTAACGTCGGTGATTTGGTTGAAATAGATGAGATATATGGAACTGTTGCCCAAATAGATCTACGTACAACCACAATACGTACTTTGAACGGTCAAACTGTCTACGTGCCGAATAAAGACATCTTTATGAACCAAGTGACCGACTATACAAGAAAAGGTATACGAAGAATTGAACTCAATGTAGGGGTTAGTTATAGTGATGACTTACAGCAGGTAAAAGATCTTACTTTACAGGCTGTATACAAAGTAGACACCATAGAAAAAGAACAACCAATAGATTTATATTTCGAAGAATTCGGCGATAGTTCAATAAACTTAGTTGTACGTTATTGGGTAACATTTCATACAGAAAATGACTATCTAGAAGCACGAAGCCAAGGGATAATGTTAATCAAACAAACTTATGATAAGCATGGCATCACCATTCCATTCCCTATTACAACGCTAGATTTTATGGACAACAAGACAGTCAAATTGACGCACAAAGCAAAATCTAAATAATTTTCATCGCTTGTTTTCCATTAAGTAGTACAACTCCAGTTTAACGTGCTAAAACGAAATGATAACTATCAATAGATAGATTGTTCTGTTAATAGACAAAACAAAATATCTTTGTAAAATAGTGAATAATATGAGTATAGAATCTGAACTTGAGACTTTTCGTGATTTAGCATTGGAAGAACAAATTAAAATACCCTACTACCTAGCTAATTATGATTCATATGAACTTGTATATGAAAATCTAGACCCGGTGCTAGATGAGATTGTTGGCGATCATAAAGTGGTAGGAACTGGAGAAATATTTGTTCCGGAAATTGCAGAAGATGGAAGTTACCTTCAAGCATTAAAGCTACCTGATCATCGTCAACCACTAATCGGGAATAATGAAGGAGTAAGGATTGGCAAGAGAAGTGAGCTAGATCCTCTTGATACTGATCGATACATCATAGCATACTGGATAGGAATAACTACGGTTAACCGTGTATCGATCCTTGAACAAACAAAGACGCATTATTATGGATTTGCACCAATAGAGAGCAGTAACCTGATGGTTCCAGATTTAATTCTTCCAGAAGAAACAATATTGCCTGACCCTGATGACCCAGTAGCGAGTAGAATTGATGAAAATGTGTTAAATGAACCTCCCAATTTAGGGCACTTAACTAGTATTTTCCAATCTATCGAGAATCAATCAGATCTGTTAATAGATTATTACCTAGGTTACCTAAATACTATCTTCCCGTTAATTGATTACCAGGCGAAGATATCTTGTTCGAGATTATTGCAGTTAGAAGACGAAATCTATTTTGACATGCTAGATATGAATTCAAATTACAATGGTGTTATTGGACCTAAAAACTTTGAGTTTCATCCAAATATTGGAGGTCTAGCAATTACTATGAATGCCACAACAGACGAGTATGGAGATTACAAGAAATACATATTTCCAATTGTAGATATCAATTCGTTAAGTTTCACTCATCATCGAAAATAAATCAATAAACTATTATTACTTTTTACTAGTTTTTGCACCGTTATACTTCGATCTAATCTGAAATAAAAAGTAAAATCCAATAAGTGATCCTAATATACCACCAACTAAGCTGCCGAAGCTTGAATAGTAAATTGCATTAAAAATTCCATAGACTAGCGATAACATCCCACTATAGAACATCAAATCCCAGCCTTTAAGCTTATTTCTAGCCTTTAGACCAGAGAATGCTGCTATGGCGATAACAGATTGGATAATAGATACTACGAGTGCAATATAAAACCAGACGTTAATCCGATTGGCTCCAACTGATACACCATACGATTTGTAAATGTCATTAGTGTAATTGATTACATTGTTTGCTTGATGCGCATAATTCCAAAGGTTCAGTGAAGCAAGTAATCCAAATATTCCAGATACCAAGGCAATATATGGACCGTATTTTACTATCCATTCTTTTAGGCCGTCTGGGAGCTGAAATGGCGCATTCTTTACTAGCGATTCATCTAGCTTCTTCTCTATACCCTTAAGTTGTTCGATCATATGCCCTCCTAGTTATTTAGCTATATATTATGCTTAATGTAGTAGATTATCAAGTTATCAACAACCACTCGGATACTTCTAGATCTTCAGCGAACTGATTTGTAAGATATACTGTTACTATGGAAAGCCCAACTCGCGGATACACCAAACAGTCGTCAGTCCCTCTGGCCGATAGAATGCGTCCAACTAAACTTGAAGATGTTTTAGGACAGCAAGAAATACTAGGGAAGAATTCAATAATTAAAACAGCTGTAAGCGACAAGAAGATTCCCTCATTGATTCTTTGGGGTCCTCCTGGGTCTGGCAAAACTACGATAGCTCGTATATTAGCTATTGAGGTTGATGCGCAGTATCACGAACTAAGTGCAGTTACTAGTGGCAAGTCAGATATTTCTAGAATTGTTGAATATGCCAAAGCCTCAAGGCGGCTGGGAGAACATACCGTCCTGTTCCTAGATGAAATTCATAGATTTAACAAAGCTCAACAAGATGCTCTGCTGCCACATGTTGAAAATGGTCTAATAACTTTAATCGGGGCAACCACCGAGAATCCTAGTTTTGAAATAATCTCGGCGTTATTATCCCGTACGACTGTGCTTCGATTAAATCCAGTTAGTAAACAATCAATTATTAATCTACTGAACCGAGCGATGAAAGATGAATATCCAAAAAAATTACTGAAGCCCGAGGCTGCTGAACTAATAGCCTATAGTAGTGTCGGAGATGTCCGTAGTGCATTAAATACCCTAGAAACCAGTGTTAGATTGGCAAAGAAAACTATAACCGAGAAAATAGTTAAAGAAACCATCCAAGAAAGTGTTCTTCGTCATGACAAAAATGGCGAGAGCCACTATAACCTAGCTAGCGCACTAATAAAATCTATGCGCGGCAGTGATACAACTGCTGCGATGTATTATCTATTCCGGTTAATCGAAGGTGGCGAAGATCCCTTATTCATTGCACGGAGGATAGTAATTTTTGCCAGTGAGGATGTAGGAATGGCTAGTCCACATGCCCTTACCCTGGCTATAGCTGCCTACCAAGCGGTGGAACGAATAGGAATGCCAGAGTCAAAATATACCCTATCTCAAGCTGTTATTGCCATGTGTCAAGCAAAAAAGTCTAGAAAGGTTGCAGATGAAATGTATTCGGCAATTGACCTAGTTAAAAAACACCCTAATTCACCCGTACTGCTACATTTACGCAATGCTCCAACCAAACTTATGAAGGACTTTGGCTACAATAAAGATTATAACTGGGAGGCTGATTTCACGCCAAAGAATGGTTTTCTACCTAAAGATATTATATAACAGCTAGTGTAGCAACTTAACTAAAATGAAAATTATTGACTATACTCAACTAAATAGCGATAATGAACTCATAAATAAGCATAAAGGGGATCACAATGGCGGTGGGAAAAACTAAAAAAAAGTCTAATCTAGATAAGGTTTGGGCGACTCTTCGAATATTAATTGGCCTAATTTTAATATGGGCTTTCCTAGATAAGTTAATTGGACTAGGCTATGCAACCTGTCGAACAGTTGATCCAGTTAGTAAAACTGAAACAGTTACAGTTATGTGCGAAAAAGCTTGGTTAAATGAAGGTAGTCCAACCGAAGGATTCCTTTCATTTGCCACCAAAGGCCCATTACAAACCACATACTCTAGCTTAGCTGGAAATATGTATGTAGATGTCTTATTCATGACCGGCTTACTACTTATTGGATTGTCACTAATAACCGGAGTAGGCGTTAAGATAGCCAGCGTGTCAGGTATATTATTATTCCTAATGATGTGGTCTGCAGTACTTCCGGGAGAGAATAATCCACTAATAGATGATCACATAGTCTACTCGGTAGTACTACTCGGCGTATTGATGGCCAACAGTACTCAAGTCTGGGGTTATGGTCAATGGTGGCAGAAACAAGCTATTGTTAAGAAATATCCAATTCTAGCCTAATAATACAAAGCTAACTAGATAGTATCGCCTCCAATGGGGGCGTTTCTATTTATTTAGAAATGATCACGCAAATGTTCCATGCTGTAATCCCAATCTGAATCAGTCTTTTTATGAGGATTAAAGATATTATCAGGATCAAATATATGTTTTACTTGTTTAAAATAGGCAAAAACCTCGGGACCATACATGTCTTCAAGCCATGGCCCACGTATCATGCCATCATTATGTTCTCCAGATAATGAACCCTTGTACTTTAGAACTAAGGTATTGATTTCACGCATTGCTGGCTCAAGTTTGGCCTTTTCATCCAAATTCTCGATATTCATCAACGGAATAATATGGAAGTTGCCATCTCCAAAATGACCAGCAATTGTCGCTAGAAGCTTATATTTCTTGATTACAGCTCTAATTGCTGGCAAGAAATCTGGTATTACAGCTGGTGGCACAACTAGGTCGTCCATAAATGGTGCGGTGTGTTTATCATGAACTTTGTTACGTAATAGGTTAAAGCTTTCCCGACGCATAATCCAGAACTTGCGACTTTTTGCTTCTGTCTCATCTTCCTCAAACAGGGCTTGATGATTGTAGCCACTTAAGGCTTGGCGCAGCTCATGTACCTGTTTCGCAGTATCGTCTTCAGATTCACCTTCGAATTCAACTAATAAGACCATCTTAGGTATTCCTCTAAGCAACTTCAACGCATCAGGGATTAGCTGAAATACAAGTGACAAGGTTTGCGGCCAACCTAGAGTTTTATAGAAATATATAAACAACCTGAAGCTAAGCATCAAAGTGTAGTTATCAAACCCCTCAAAGGAGCTAGGTTTATGTTTCATAACGTCAACAATTAACTGCCCTAAGTCGTCTAGTGATCGTAAGAATATAACCAATGTTCCGGTATGTTTTGGGGCTGGAACTAATCTAAGCTTGATATCAGTGATTATTCCTAGTGTACCTTGCGACCCAGTAATTAAACGAGTCATATCAAAAACACCGGTTTCCTGGTCCCATACATTCCACAGATGGTAACCAGTGGAATCTTTACTTACTCCCGGCTTAGCGGCCTTTATCTGGTCATAGTTTGAATCAATCAGAGTAAATATGTCTTTATATAACCTGCCTTCGAAATCATTCTGAGCCATTTTTTTCTCGAGTTCATCCTTATTTAGGGCCTTTACCGTGTATTGATTACCATCAGCCAATACAACAGATAATTCTTCTACGAATTCTTCAGTCTTGCCATACTTTAACGATTTTTCACCTCCGGCATTATTAGCCACCATACCACCGATAGTACAAAGATCGCGCGATGCTGGATAGCTTGGCATGATCACCCCTTTTTCTAGAGTTGCCTTTTCGAAATCTCGATAGTATACCCCAGGTTGAGCGTGCGCTAATTCGGTACTTACTTCATTAATATTTGTAAAATACTTAGTAAAATCCAGGATTATAGAATCATTTATAGCTGCCCCGGACATATCTGTACCAGCTGATCGAACTGTCAGCGATAAATTCTGATTTTGCTGTTTTTGACTAGCGATTAATTTGACTATTGCCTTCACATCTTGAGCGTCTTTAGGTGCCACTACTAATTGAGGTTTAAGCTCGAACATACTAGCATCATGGGAATATTTCTCCCTTATTTCTTGACTACTATTAACGTCACCCGATATTAGCTGTTTTAGTTTTTCTTCTATATCCATTAACCACTATAGTAAATGCTTATGTAATCTTCCACAAGCGCCAAAAAGTTCAGTTGCCAAACCATAGCCACTGCGTGTACTCTGACTATATGAAGCATGTTGTTATTGCCGGTGGTGGGTTCGCAGGAGTACGATTAGCTAGAAAGCTAAGTAGCAATAATCAAATTTCTGTTACTCTTATCAACTCCGACCCTGACTTTCGATATTGCCCTGCCCTATATAGAGCAGCTACCGGTCATAAGATTGGCACAGCGCGTCTTCCTCTAGAATGGATGTTACTGGCCACCAACACCACGCTAATTATAGATACCGTTAAATCTCTAAATACAGAAACAAAGACTCTTACAACAGAAAAAAAGCGTGACATAAAATATGACTATATAGTTTTTGCTCTAGGATCTGTTACCACCTATTTCGACATTGAGGGCTTACATAAACATGCCTACGGTATTAAAAGCATAGATGAAGTAACTAAACTTCGTTCTCACATACATAATCAAATAGCCGAGCATCACGATAAAACCAGCAACTATGTAATCGTAGGCGGTGGACCAACAGGAGTTGAAGTTGCAGGAGCATTGGGCACTTACGTTAAATCGATTATGCGCAGTCACCATTCCAGCCAAACAGCTGTAAAGATCTGGTTAGTAGATTCTGCACCTAGGATCCTACCAAATATGTCAAACAAATCATCTAGAGTAGCTAGACGAAAACTTCGTCAAATTGGTGTAAAAATACAAACCGATACACTAGTTAAGGCTGAATCAATTCATTGCCTGCAAACATCGAATGGGAAAATACCAACCGACACGGTGATCTGGACAGCCGGGACAACCACCAACCCGTTCTTCAACAAAAATAAACAAGTATTTACTATAGCTAAGAATTCAAAAGTATCAGTAAATGAACATCTAGAAGTTAGTAATAGTATCTACGTTATTGGAGACAACGCTGATACCAAGTACAGCGGTCTGGCTCAAACTGCTATCAAGCATGCTGACTTTGTAGCCAAAGATATCAAGGCAAAACTCAATAACAGTTCTCGACCGCACCATTATGAGTCGAAGCCGATTCAAATTGTACCGGTTGGTAAAAAAAGAGCCATTCTGCAATACGGGTCATTCACGCTGTCCGGACGACTAATAGCTCCAATTCGTAGTCTTGCTGACTATATCGGCTACAGCGATGTCCTAGGTTGGCTCAGAGCCTTAACTATCTGGACAAACGCTGATCAAAATGAATTTGACTGTCCAATTTGTAAAAAGTCATAAGCCGAACAATAGCGAGCTACTGGCGGTTGATAAACTCTATAACTTGCTGGCTTCCCGTCGGTTGTTTATGCCAAAAATTGAATAATCTCCAATCATGCCACTGATGTCCATCTCCTGGAAAAGTTTTAACTTCCGTTTCTACTTGATCGGTATTTGCTTCTAGCCAAGCTTTTTTAGTTGAGTCAAAAGACAACCAATCGAAATCTGGATCAGATGGCTTTGCCCCACCATTAAAAGGGACTGTTTTATCTTGCTCTCCATGCATCAAAATTATTGGCATCGGAGAATTAGGTTTTAATCTTTTACTCTTAGTGCCGATACTACCGGATGCAGCAGCGATACCATCAACTTTCTTTGGGTAATCAATAGCAATTTTCTGTGCAAAGAATGAACCATTTGAGAATCCTACTAGGTATACTTTTGATTTTATTGTTTTATATTGGTCTCTTATTGAATCAATTAAATTTATCACAAAACCAGCATCATCTTTTCCTTGCTTCCAGCCACTCCCGCAACAAAACTCGCTATTCCAGCCATTTAGCTGCCCAGCTTCAGGCTCAATAGCCTGAGGATAGACCACAAGGTCATTATCGTTTGCAACGTTTTGTAGTCCCGTGTAGTAGGCGAACTTCCTGGCTGAGTCACCATAACCATGCAGGCCGACTATTATCCTCGTGTCACTAGTCACTTTGTTAGGACCAGATATTAGATAACGACGATCATCCCCTTGATAATTAAACGTCTTATACGACTGAAGAAATAGCCCTCTATCTCTTGGGGAGAAAGCAATTAAGAACATCGCCATCAAAATAGCAAGTATTCCTAAAAGTACTAAAATTATGCTCATTTTTCGATTTCCTCTTTTCTTATATCTTTTCTTACTGCGTTTACCACTATTATGCATTCTATTACCTATTATGACCGATATCCTACTAAACACTAAATCCTAAATACTTTTTTATATACAATCCTAGTTTCCCGTTGTGTTTTGTTTAAAATCATCTAAGATAGACTAGATGAATATTACTCAATCGATAACCAACTTCCTAGTTCTAATGAACCCGATAGCCTTATTTTTGTATTTATTACCGCTAAAACAAGAAGTCGGATTACGAAAATTCATAAACATCGTAGCTAGAGCTACGCTCATTTCCTACGTAGTTTATGCAGTATTCGCTATATTTGGTGAAAAACTATTTACATTGCTTCAAATTGACTTCGAATCTTTTAGAATATTTGGTGGAATTGTTCTAACAACGGTGTCTTTGCTTTTTATTATTGAAGGCAAAGCATCGCTAGTCAAAACTAAAGGCGCAGTAAATAAAATTGCAGCTGAGATTGCTCTACCATTTATGGTTGGCGCCGGTACTATAGCAATTAGTATAATAATTGGCCGGCAACAAGGAGCAATGAAGGCCTCCTTCATCATATTCATCGTAATGCTAATCACATTTCTATCGATCTGGGGTCTTGCATTGTTGCGGCACAACTTAAAACCTAAACTAAAAGTTATTTTTGATCAAAACGCCGATATTCTACTTAGATTAAATGGTTTTTTAATTGGAGCATTCGGAGTAAATCTAATCGTTGCTGGCATAAACAATCTATTCTTTTAGCTTTTAGATAACAACTATCAAACTGTGGTTTAAAACCACTTCAATTTCTTGAATAGATAAGTTACCCCGGCTGTGCTGATTATAATAATCACCATAATTTCCCAGAACGCAGTAGTTGTGTCACCGCCAACTCAAGGCAATCTTACATTCATTCCATACAAACTAGCGATAATCGTAGGTATGGTTAAGAAAATCCCAATGCTAGTTAGTCGTTTAAATATACGGTTTAGGTTGTTGGCCATAATTGTAGAGTAAGCATCGCGGATGTTGGAAATTGTTTTTATTCTAGATTTGATTAAATCAATAAGCTCAGTAGTGGTTAACAATAAATCCTCCACTAGGTCCTTATCGGCCTCGTAAAGTGGTAAAAACCGACCATTTAGTAGACTCTTATACATTGCCGACTGAGGTTGCAGTGCCGTTAGATATTCATTCAAATTCTCTTCAATATCGATAAACTCAATGAAGTATTCATTCTTGATATCAGTTTTACTTAGTTTACCTCTAAGTCCAATAATATGTTTATTAACTGAGTACATGTGCCGTTCATAGGAAGAGTTAATAGCACTTAAGATCTGTAGAAAGGTTTTGGTTTTTTGAGTAGTTGCTACTGGTTCGCTACCACTAATAATTCGATCTAATATTGGTGTCCTACGTCTCTGGATAGTGATAAGGTTATTCTTGGTATAAACAATTAGAATCGGTTCAGTGGCGATATCTACACCCTTAGGGTAACAATAACGAGCAAATACATAAGTGTTGCCGCCGTCTCTCTCAACTCGGGGAGTCTCATAAATATCAGTGGCATCTTTAAGCAGATCAAGTTCTAGGTCATAATCATTGCATAGAATAAAAAGCTCTTGTTCGGATGGCTCAACTACATGAACCCATGAACCGGTCTTGGCTTTTTCAAGCTGTTTTAGGTCAGTTGCTGCATTGGTACTGTGAAATATGTCTATCATAATGACTACCTACTTACGTATATTTACTAGGTTAATATTTTATGGCAAATACCTGGAATAGCTAGTGCCCGCAGCCTAGCGCCAAGATACTTATGTATATTTTATCAGATTATTCGAATAATTGCCAGAACCAGATTTATGTGTTACTATTAATTCATATCGATGAATCCGAATAGTAATGTGTTTCGATTTTCATCTTTAAGATTGTATTAATCTACAGATTGTATAAATCGAAATATAACACTAATAAAACAAGGATTCATTTTTTAATGTATAAGAACAAATACCATATGCCTTCAAACAGGCCAAATAACGGACGTAATAGAAAATTTAACAACCGAAGACCAAGCCGTGGTCCAAAAAAAGACTATATCAACCCCCAGAGGTTTATTAAAGCTGCTGTAGTCAGAGAGCAAGCTGACGAATATGTACCAACTAACTCATTTGCTGACTTTGATGTAAACCCCAGACTAGCCCAAAAGATTGAGCAACGCGGTTTTGAATCTCCTTCGCCAATTCAGGACCAGATTATACCGCACGGCTTAGAAGGTCGTGATGTAATCGGAATTGCTAATACTGGAACTGGTAAAACAATGGCTTTTGCTATTCCTGTGCTTAATCACCTAATGGCCAATCCCAAAGCCAAAGCTATTATTATGGCTCCCACCCGGGAATTAGCCGATCAAATCCTGGAAGAGTGCAAAACGCTACTTTCTAATAGTGGCCTGTACTGGGCACTATTAATTGGTGGTGCACCAATGGGAACACAGTTAAGAGATCTTAACAGGCGTCCGAACCTAGTTATTGGTACTCCTGGACGTATTAAGGACCACCTAGAACGCGGTTCACTGCAATTACATAACTTTACCATGGTTGTACTAGATGAAGTCGATAGAATGCTAGATATGGGCTTTATCGACGATATGCGTGACATATTAAAGTGCATCCCAGCAATTAATCGTCAATCATACTTTTTCTCAGCAACTATTGATCCTCGGGTTCGCAATCTAATAACTGAATATAGTAAAGATCCAGTATCGATTTCAGTGAAAACTGGTGATACAGCTGAACTAGTTGAGCAAGATGTTGTTCACTATTCTCATCCCAACGATAAAGTCAGCAAGCTTCAAGACATCCTAATATCAGATAAAGATAACAAAGTCTTGATCTTTGATGAAACAAGGAGAGATGTCGACAAGCTAAACCGATCATTACGAGAACTAGGCTTTAAAGCCGATCTAATCCATGGTGGTAAAACCCAGGGTCAACGTAAACGAGCACTAGACAACTTTAAGCGTAACAAGATAAATATTATGGTAGCCACAGATGTTGCTGCTAGGGGTATAGACGTAGACGGAGTAACACATGTAATTAACTACTCAACTCCTCAATCTTTCAGTGATTATGTTCACCGTATCGGACGAGCAGGAAGAGCTGGTCGTACCGGCTACGCTTTCACTTTCATTGAAAAGCGCTAATTTTATTCGTTAACATATACTTTTTGTAGCCATTCTTTTGGTATAATCTAGCTATGCCGACAAAACCAAAAAAAATCAGTAAATTAATATTTATTTATCCCCTGCTGTTAATGGCAGTATTTGGTATGCTTTTGTTTAGCAATCAGAGTGACAAGAAATCAGATGTCGGTACTACTAATAATCCTAATAAATCAAATATAAATAGCGGCGAGAACAATTTAAAATATTCTCTTACAGACCCATCAAGCCCATGGATTATTGTCAACAAGCATAACTCAATCCCAACCTCATATGTACCAGAGCTAACACTTCCAAATATTCAGCTACGGCTGAGTCAAACCAGCGACCTTATGAAGGTTTCCCCTCAGGCAAAACAACCTATAGAAAAGCTGTTTGCACAAGCTGCCAATCAAGGCATAAATCTGCGATTAGCCAGTGGTTACCGTTCAGCTGCCACCCAAGAAAGTCTTTACAATTCCTACGTTACCGATCAAGGTCAGGCAGAGGCAGACAAGTTTAGCGCTAGACCTGGGTACAGTGAACACCAGACAGGTCTGGCTGTAGACCTAGTTAGTAGTAATGATTATTGTTTTTTAGATCCCTGCTGGGGAGAGACCAAAGAAGCAAAATGGCTAGCGGAGAACGCATATAAATATGGTTTTATAATTCGCTATCTTGAGGGTAAACAAACCATTACAGGCTACAACTATGAACCTTGGCATTTAAGATTTTTAGGAACTGAATTGGCGACGAAAGTTCACCAATCTGGCAAGACTCTGGAAGAATACTTAGATTTAGAACCTGCTCCGACGTATCAATAAAGAAAACCGTTACTTCCAAACAAACAGTGGAGCTACAATCCTTTTTAGGTATTCATTTGCATTTATGACAAATGAATTACCTTCCCAGTACCAGTCTGCACTACTGTAGTGAATGAGTCCGGTAATACCTCCGCCTGACAGGAACAGTATAAAGCTAACTGACAATAAACTAAGCTTAATTATTGGCGCCCTAAATAGCTGTCGTTGGTATCCAGCCATAAAGGCCAAAATTACGATCGGAAGTATAGGTTGAAGGTAGCGCCCATTTATTGCAACGTTCTGTCCAAGCTGTAGGAAGTCATGATAATTCCTTCCCCAAACCGAAATAACATATATTGCCGTTACAAATAACATGAAAGAAAGCATTGGTTCATCTTTAATGATTTTTCTAATGTACTTTAGAAATAGTATTAATCCAACCAATCCTATTACCGCCGCTGTAGCCGTAACTACTGGTGCCGTATTATTGCTATAAAGTTTTGGTCCGGTCGAGCCATTAATAGTAAAAAATAGTCGGTAATGCATTCCTCCAACCCAACCAATCGTGTACTTAATAGGATTTGGGTCTACTTTTCTTTCTTGCTGGGCATAGCGATGATTTCTGGCCCAAGGACCATATGTTTGGCAGCGATCCTCACCCAAAACTTCGCCGCATTGAGCAACCACATTTTGATGAACAACTATATTTACGCCATAAAACCATACGAACAAGCTACTCGATGCTACAAACAGTGTCACCAATGAATATCTAACGCCTGTAGATATTGCCAACCACTGTTTTTTTAATTTACCTATCTTCAATTTACCACTCTTAAGTTTTAATATTATTGCTATCAGGTACCAAACTACAATGGCTGTTAAAAATGGTAAAAAGGTAAACTTATTCAGAGATCCAATAACCGCTAAACTGACACTCAAGAACAATGAAGTAGCATCAAATTTATTCTTATTCAAATTTCTTAAAAACTTAACAGAGTAGATAAGCGTTAGAGGTAGTAGCAAGAACTGGAGATTATCGTAATTAATCTGGCCAGCTAGAAGTGGTACGGTAGGTATCATAATGAAAAAGAATAGCGACACATTAATAGCTGCCCTGGATGCCTTTGTATATGACAGAAGTTTCCAAAACAGAAATAAACCACCTGCGAACATCGCAATATTAATGAACCGCAGACTGACTACACTAGTAAATTCACTAAATCCTAAATATTCAAACAATCTCCATGGTATACTCAGCAAATAATGGTGAATAAAAGATGGATCTCGAACTAATGCTCCATAAGTGGCCGGGCCTTCAGGTTGCTGCAAGAATATCGGAGAAAGCATTTTAGAATGGAGTTTAATAATCTCTAGATGATAGGCCTCATCAAAAGCCATAGGATACCGCGAAGATATAGCAATCCACCCCGCTTGGACAACCGATAGACACCAAACAAACCAAAAAAAAGTCTTTGTAGCTAACCCTTTTACTATTTGATTATATATTTTCATTTTTTGTAATTATATAGATTAAGGATAAGCTTTTCCGGCACTAATGGCAAATTATCAGTTGTATTAAATTGAGATAATATTGCTTATTCTCGCCGCAATGCATCAATAGGATTGATCTTTTCTGCCCGTTTAGCTGGGAAGAAAGCAACCAGTAATCCAACGACTAACATAAATATAATCAATATTGCTACTAACCAAAAAGGTGTGGAGAATATATCAAACCGCTCAGATACCCTGCTAGATGCATTCTGGTTGGCAACTTCATTAACTATCTGGCCACCGATGAATGATAAAGTGATCCCCATAAGTGCCCCAATAATCGACAATATTGAAGCTTCTATCATGAACAGTCGTCGCATATCTCTACGCCTTCCACCCAGAGTAACCATTAACCCTATTTCCTTAGTTCTCTCGAGCAAAGATATAGTTAGGGTATTAAACATACCTAGTAAGGCAACAAATATCCCAATTGCACCAAAGCCAGCTAGCACGAAATTAAAAAACTTAAATAGCTGATTAATTTGCTCGAGAGTATCAATTGGAGATGATGTCTGAAAACCACTAGCCTCTATTTGGGTGCGTAACGCATTTATATTTTTTGTATCATCTGCAATTACTTTTGCCTGCTTATAAGTTGGAACCTTTTTAGCTTCAAACACCGAGCTACTAGTAAACATCTCATTATCTTGTCCAGAATCAATTATTCCTACTATCTTAAACTTCTGGTTTAAATCTTCTAGCTTTGAATCAGCGTACTGAAGCGGCGCAGTAATCTCAACGGATTGATTAATCGCTTTCTTGGTATCACTAATTCCTATTGCTTTTAATGCAGCTGTACTGACTATAACGGTATCTGTATCAGTATTCTTTAGTAATCTTCCCTCCACTAGATTTAGTGTTGTCATTTCCTGAAAATCATCATCTACACCATAGATTATTGAGTCTATTCCACCACCGCTTAAATTTATACTGGCTGGGAATGAAAAGGCAACACCAAGTTTATCTATATGTGGGAATTCTCTGATTTTCTCAATTGATTTGTTGTCCAACTTAATTATCTTGGAATTAGGGGTAGTAATCTCAATCGAGCGAATTGAGTTATCTCCAACAACATTGTCAGTCACAATTTGTTGCAAGCCAAGGCCAAAAGATACAAGAAAAGATATCGAGCCGATACCTACTACAATTCCCATTATTGTTAACCAGGAACGCAGTTTTTTACTGATAATATTTTGCCATGACATGTATAGTAGTAACTTCATGCTTATAGTTGGCCGCTTAGACCTTAGCATTGTGTGATGCATGTTATCCATTTTTCTTCGACTCCGCTAATTTATCTATCCTGGTAGTCATGTCTTTTATTAATTCTTTGGTAGTATCTCCCACATCTTCATTATTCATCTCAATGCATTGACCATCATTTATTCGAATCAACTTATCGGCAAGTGGTAGATATTCCATATTATGAGTTACAAGCACGACTGTTCTTTTTAAATCTCTATTGTAACTCTGAAGCAATGCCATAATCATATCACCATTCTTGGTATCTAGTGATCCAGTTGGCTCATCGGCAATAATTAACATTGGATCAGTTACAATTGCCCTGGCCATAGCAATCCTCTGCTGCTCACCACCAGATAGTAATAATGGATTCTTTTTCGAGAATGGAGCCATATCTATCCTTTGTAGCGCGTCCATCGCTTTTCTGTGAGCTTCAGTTTTTTTGTGACCTAAAAAATATAGCGGAAGTGCAACATTTTCAATTACGTTTAAACTACTGACCCAATAATTAGACTGGTAGACAACGCCAATTTGACTTCCCCTAAAATATGCGAGTTGCTCTGGTTTATACTTATAAATATCAAAACCTGCTACCTCAACTCGCCCTTTGGTTGGTGGTTGTAAGGCGCTCAGCACATTTAGTAGAGTTGACTTTCCTGAACCAGATGGACCGTAGATAATGTTGAAGGTCTTTTCCTGGATACTAAAACTACTTTCATGAAGTACATCGATCGTCTCTTCTCCGACTTTAAATGACTGCTCAATACTTTGAACTTTAATTAAAGTCTTACGATGCTCAATTTTCGATTTATCTGAAGGTTTTACAGTGTTGGTTTGATTACTATTTTTCATCCTATAACCCAAATACATTCTTTAAAGTGTTTAAAACAATACTTAATACGCTATCAGTGGCTCGTCCAATTATTGCCGCTTGCGAATCAGCAGTTGTCTGATTTCCAGCTTTATCTTTGGACACTGGCGCAATACTATACACCTTACTAGGTGGTAGATCAGAAACGATAACTAAATGTTCGGTTGTTAGCTGGTTATCTTCGGCAGTCCGGTTATTAAAGCTCGCCACATTTGATCCCTCACCAAATGCTACCTGGGAACTACTAGGCTCATCGGTTTTCCATGAAACTACAATCTGTCCACGAGACTCTGCACCAGAGCCCCTAACACTAGGCTCAACCACTACATCGGATATCTCTGGCGGACGAGTATCCAACGCAGTTTCAAAAACTTGTCTGTCGGATACAGCTAGGTTTCCTGCATTATCTCTTCCCTGGGCGATCAAAGAATACTTACTACTATCTTCTAGCCCTTTAATAATTATGCTATGGGATGTTATTAGTTTACTAGTCTGGATATTTCGGGCGCTAGCACCAATTTTAGTATATTCTATTATTGAAGTTGTCGGTACATTTGTAGTCCAAGTTACCTTCTGAGTACTAGTTGGCTCTCCTTTAATAGGCTGAAATCTGAGGTTAGTAATACTAGGTCTAGGTGGAGTAGTAAATGAAAATATACTACTTGGGTATATACCGCCCTCAGAGTCATACAAAGAAATCTTGTATAAATATTTTGTACCATCATTTAAACCAGCCAATGCAATCTGGTAAGTTGATTCTTCTGCTGAAGTATTGATTGTTTTGACTCCTCCAAATGCTTCGTTTTGACCAAAATTCAAATCAACCTTCACGGCATCTTTGGTTGTAAATTCAATAGTTGCTGTACTTAACCCAATTGAAATAGTATCTACTTCTTTAAGGACCGGGGCTGGTGCAGTTTTAAAGGTATATTCTTGGCTACTTCCTATATTGCCATCTTCGTCAGCCCATTTAGCCTTAAAGTAGTAAGTTGTGCCAGCTGCCAGATTATCTAAATCTATAGAATGGGATGTAACTTGATCAGAATTTCCTATTTCGGATGGGCTATATTTGTTACTAGAGGTGCCAATTGCTATTTTACTATCTGAATCTCTTTCAGTAGACCAAGAAATTGTTGCTCGCTTGGTTGTAATATTACTTACTTTTGGTTCACTAGTTATACTAGCGGGGGAAGTATATTTTCCGGTAGGTATTTCATTTACAGTTGCACTATCTGCGCCACAATTATTAGCACTATCACATGCTTTTACTCGGTAATAATATTTCTGTTGAGATAAACCAGCATCTACATATGATGTACTGCTATTGGAACCCACAACTGAGAAATTTGCATTATCTGTCGATCTGTAAATCTTGTACGATTGAACCCCTGCCCCAACCGAAGAGGGTTCATCCCAAGTAATTGCTAGTCTCCAGTTATTTGTCGCCTTTACTGAAACATCTGCAATATCGGTATTGAGTGGGATTCCTGGCGCTGGCGTATTTGCAAAGAATGAAACACTAGCGTAATTTGAATAATTTAAATTTCCAGATTCGTCTTTTGCCACAACATATAGAGTATTTTCTCCCGGTTGATTAGCATAGGCATCTGCCGTTAAATTCGTAACACCTGCTGGAGTGAATGCACAGCTATTCAGGCTGGGGAGTGCATTAATTGTATAGCAATAAACTAGATTTCCAGCTGACCCAAGGAATGAAGCAGGTTCCGACCAGTTAAACGCAAAAGAATTTGTGGCACTAATTGACGGAGTTGCCCCCACACCTTGTGGAGCCGAAGGAGCGCTTGAAGTATTAATTTTTATTGCAGCCGATACTGTCGAAACACTTAGATTTCCAGCTTGATCCCAAGTTCTTAAATACACGGTATTTACTCCATCATTAAGATTAGCCTCATCCGGCGCATTTGGGGCAGTGGTCGTGTAACTACCATCATTTATTAACAAATCATCAACATCGCCACTGCCAGTGTGGTTATCGCCGTACCAGCCTGTTGCTTCTATCTGATATTGCAGCCCATGTACACCAGAGTTAGCATCGCTAGGTGCACTTCCACCAGTCGTTGGCCAAGTCATAGTTGTAGATTTACTACTAATGTATTGGGAGGGAGTTGTCACAAAAGCTGGATTTGTTGGTGGAGTATTATCAAATCGAAATTGAAATTGCTCAGGTGAGCCACTATATACGTTTCCAGCAACATCTATTACCTTCAGATTTAAGTAATATGGATCTGTTCTGGTATATAAAGCAGTCTGCAATAGCCCCGCAGTTGCCAAATCCAGACTATTTCCACTTACTACAAAAGGACAGTTTGAGTTGGTCGTAGGTGAGACCCCTAACATTCCTTTAGTGGTAACTGGATCGGCATTATTATCTGTTCCTAAGTAAACGCAGTAGCCAAGCACTCCTGAGCCACCGATATTATCAGCCCCCGCCGTCCAAGCAAAATATGGACTGGAGCCATTTGTCCAGGCATTCGATGTTAGTGCAGACCCGCCATTAGTTTTAGCCATCGATATAGAAGAAGCGTTTGTTATTGGAACATCATTATCATAAGGATCGTACTGGACAGATATGTCTTCAACTACCGGTGTAGTACTATTATCTTCGTTTAAAGTAATTTCATATTGAACATAGCGATTATTATCGGTCATACATGTTTGGCCTGTTAGATCTGTGCCGCTGGCAATAGCAGGACAACCGGCAAATGCCGGAGCCCCGCTCATAGACGGATCGTTACTGGTACGTACTTTTACTGTTGTAGCACTTGCGTTATCCGTGGTGTAGGTTAGAGTATCCCAATCACCTCCAAATGAAAGATCATAAATAGCTGAGGTAAGCGTGCCGCTATTAGAATAAACTGATTCTTCTGATTCAATAACTGCAAGCAGGTCACTATCTGATGCATATTGTGCAGCTACCCAGGCATCTGAACGAGCAACATTGGATACCCTAAATTCGTCTAAACGTCCGTTGATTGGATTTACATAACCGTCACCGATTATGAAATTTCTATCGACTGTTACAGGATACGTTGCATTGTAAGACGAACCATTCAGATATTGACCATTTTTATACCAACGATATGTGTGATTTGAAGGGTTTCTGACTGCTGTTATGTGAATCCAATTACTGTTTGATATCGTACTGTTATTTGATGCATGTTGTCCATAGGATTGAGAGTCACCACCATTACTACCAAAAAACCATCTTATAGAGCCACTAGTTTCAATAGTCATTGTTCCCCATCCACCATAGGCCTGGTTAAAAGGGTTCTGTCTCGAGGGTGATGAAAAGGAGGTCGGATTTATCCAAAATGAAATCGATGTAGCCGGTGTTAGAAGTGGACTACCCAGTGAGCCAAGATCAATTCCTGTACCACCGCTAAATTCGGCTGTTTTTCCGATCTTACCTGCTTGATCAAATGCGATTCCAGCTGAAGGTGTACCACTAGTGTTATTTGTACTATCTATTACACTTCCCGATCCACTCGTGCCAGACGATTCATTGAAGTGATAAACCAAAGAGTGGCTTCCACTCCATACTTGATTCGCATCCTGGGCATCACTAGCGCTAGAATTTCCATAATATACATATACATGATCAGTATTTGAGTTTTGATTTATTTGTGGAACTTTAGCCCATATGTAACTTGTTCCACTTTCATCCCATCTTTCAATTTCATAATCCAAAAGAGTACCATCACTATCAACTATACGGATATCTTCGCCCTGATCTTTAGTTTTTGTGTAATCTATATCGCTACCGCTATCTAATTTTATTAAAGCCGGGAAATTATCTAAATTTTCTGAATTTACGCCTAAATTAGATACTGTATTATCAAAGGTTACTTTACGACGATACATCCAATCGTCAAGACCATTCGCCCAACTCGGTTTAGCTGAAAGCTTTATTTCACCTGCTGATGAAGTATCAATACTACTAGCAGCAGAATACTGATTAGCCGTATTAGTTCCTACTCCACCACTCCAATCTGTTTGTGTCCAAGTCGTTGCCGCATATACAGAACCTAGATTGCTAGTTACGATAATGACAGCTGCTATAAGCCAAGATAACGCCACAACACCGTGAACATGAGAATGATTTAGCCTCCTCCACTGCCAACTGTGCCACCTACGATACCAACTATATTTTTGATGCAGAAATATATGTGGTCTCTTGGCAACATGATGATGCACAGTCTTAACTGCTTTTTTGGATTTATGGTTAATTTTTGAAGCTGCTTTTCTAGTTAAACCGCGCTTAGCAGAAGCTTTTTTGTCTACATGACCAGTAGATTTTTTCTTTTCAGCCATCAACCCTCAAATTCATTAAGTAATGCTATTGCTTTACAGTATAGCAAAAGATAAGGATTGTGCAAGCTGAACGAGAACGAATTTTTCACTAAATTATAGTATGATACCAAGATGAAACTTGTTGTTATTACCTGCCATAACCAACCAGACTACATCCGAGCTGTGACCCTCCGACAAGCTGCACTCAACCAAGCCAAAGTCAATGTAAAGATTGTTAAAAACAAGCGGATTGGAGTACTGCGATACTTAGAAATTATTCTCAAACTTATTAAAGTCCGACTAACTTTTAACCCGGATGTATACCTACTAACCTTCAGAGGTTATGAAATACTACCCTTCACCAAATTTATTAGCATTAGAAAGAAACTAATCTACGATGAATTTGTTAATCCTATTGAATGGTTAAACGAACCAAGAGATGAATTTTGGACCCGGTTTATTCCTAAATCTCTATTCGCCTCCTATTATCGGCATTTAGTTAAAAATATCGACCTAATACTAGCCGATACGCCGTCTCACGCCAAATATAGCTCTAAACTATCTCGGCTACCCGTTACTAAATATCGGTCCTTGCCGGTCGGAACTGATGAAGATATATTTCATCCAATTGTAACGACAAAGAAGAATAAGACGTTCAGTGTCTTTTATTATGGTAATATGCTGCCGTTACATGGGCTAGACACTGTACTAGAGGCAGCAAAACTACTTCAAGATTATCCCATTAAATTCTTACTCGTTGGTGGTGGTGATAGGTCAAAAAGTAAGATACAAGCTCAGAATAATAAACGCCTAACCTATAAAAGTTGGCTAGCCTTCGAAGCCATCCCCTACACTATTCGCAAGTATAATCTTTGTCTTGGCGGGCCTTTTGGTGATACCGTACAAGCTCAGAGAGTGATAACCGGGAAAACCTATCAATTCCTAGCCTGCGGTGCACCAACCCTAATAGGCAAAAATCAGGCTTCAGAAATTTTCAAAGATGGATTTAATAGTTTAGTAGTTGAACAGAACAATCCCCGTCAACTTGCCAAGAAAATACTTTGGGCCTACAAAAACCAAAACAAACTAGTAAAAATCGGACAACAGGGCAATAAACTGTACAAAGATAAGTTATCTTCCAAGGTTATTTCTCAAGAATTTTCGAAGATTTTATCCGACCTACACTAAGTAATTGCTTGCCGTGAACTAGCAGAATAACTAGCATCATGAGGGCTAAGAATAATACGAATAACGCTCTATCTAATATGGAGGCTGCCACTATTGTGTCGCTATTTATTTGATGTAGTCGTTGGGAGAAAAACAAAAAAGATTCCCGAAATCCCAGAGCACCTGGGGTAAGTGATACGAACAGGCTTAAGTTCGCTGCACCAGCGTAGATTATCGCTTGCCAAAACTGCACGCTAGCATCTATTGATTTTAGTTCAACAAAATATACTCCTGTGATTGTTACCAGCTGAGTTGCGGTTAACAAAGCTAACATTACTATTTCCTTTCTAAACTTGGAAGCAACTTCTTTTATATTAGAAAAGTATTTACTACTGCCAATAACCGGTATATAGCGAAAAACATTTGGCGATAGAATAGCGATACATATAGCAAGTACTCCTAACAATAGCGCGTAGCCCATACTAATCACGCCGCTTAAAATAAACGATCCGCTTATTAGAGCGAAGAAAGAATAATAAACCACGTTGGCTGATAAATATTTCCGAATATTAATGTCATGTTTTTTCTTCAGATAAACAACTCTAAATCCTGGACCACTTTGAAGTGGACCAAAGAAATTAACTACACTCGAGTACATTATCATCAGGGCATTTTCTTTTTCACTCAACACCATATCACTTAAGCGAAGTAGGACTTTAGAAATAATAATTAAAATGCCAGTCATAAAAGAATAAAGAAATAGTACGATTACAATTGTACTTATTTTTGTAGAACGTAGCTGATCAATTACAGCAGGATTGAGCTTGAGATATACTCCAAATCCGACAATGGTAATTATAATAACTAGATACCCTAGATACTTTTTCAGGTTTTGCATATATTCATAATACACTAGCATTACATAGATATGATTTGTTTTAGAGTTTACTATTTTTTGACCGGAGTATAAGATTACAGTAGTGAAACAACCAAAATCAAAATCAGTAGTATTCACCAACTGGGTAGCAAAGTTCCTTAATTCCAGCAGGTCGTTTTATCTTGCCTTGGGTCTATTTTTTATGAGTTCTGCCTGGATCGCTGTATCGTCCCTGTATCCGATGGCATATGACGAAGAATATCATTTCGGACTAATTAAGCTGTACGCTACTAGACTAACTCCCTTTTGGTCGTCAAACCCACCCGGTGAAGCTATTTTTGGTGCAGTAGCTAGAGATCCTTCCTATTTGTTCCATTACTTACTAAGCTTTCCATATCGTTTGCTTGATACACTCGTACCTTCCGAATTTGCCCAAATTCTTATTCTGAGATTTACGAATATTATCTTCTTTGCCATTGGAATCTTGTTAATTAGAAAAGTTTTACTAAATTCTGGATTATCTAGACGGATTAGTCATGCCAGTTTGCTGATATTTGTACTATTACCAATCGTACCGTTATTAGCAGCCCATATAAACTACGATAATCTATTATTCCCCTTATTTGGTTTAGTACTATGGCAAACCCAAATATTCACTCGCAAACTAAAGGCTAGTAAATCTTTCGATGCAAAAAGCTTCGCGATTATTACATTAGCTTCTATGTTTGGTAGTTTAGTTAAATATGCCTTCCTGCCATTTGTAATTGGTATTGTAGGATATCTACTTTACGTTTCGTTGAAAACCTACCAGAAAAAAACTATCGCTGCCTTCTGGAAAGACGTAAATATATCTTTTACTTCCTTAAGTAAACGCTTTAAATACGTTGCAATAATCTTTTTTATAGTACTATTCGGATTATTTTTAGAACGCTACGCTATAAACACCATACAATATTCAAAACCTATTCCGGAATGTGATCAAGTATTGAGCATCGAGGAATGTAAAGCTTGGGGACCCTGGCGGCGTAATTATTATACAAAACAGGCAAAGCTCGAAAATCGCTTAGAGAAGAACTTTTCCACCAACCCTGGTCGCTACCTAGTTACTCTGTGGCTAAGTCAAACTACTTTTCAATTCTTTTTCGCTCTCGATGGGCCTACTTTTGATTTCAGAGTAGGCGAACCATTTAGAATACTCCGGAATAGTTCAGTAATTATAATGTTGCTGGGGCTAGTACTAATTGTCTACCAGCGTAAATATATGAAACAACAATACCAGTTTGGGCTGTATTGGACGGTAATAGCAACATACTTAGGGGCTTTGTTTATTCTTAACTATTCAGAATTTATTAACATTGGCTACCCTTTTGCAATTCAAGGAAGATATTTGATTCCTGTACTGCCATTGATTATCGGGATGATGGTAGCTGCTTTCTCTAGAACAATAAGCAATAAAAATCTTTCCGCAAAAATATATATGTTCATTGCAGCATTCTTGATTTTGCTTACCCAAGGCGGTGGCGCAGGTACATTTATAATGCGTAGTAGTGACAGTTGGTATTGGAATTCACCATATACACGATTTATCAATCATCAGGCTAGAAATGTTCTTAAAATAGTAAACATAGATAAACGACCACCACAAAACACTGAATAATTCTAGAAGTTTTCTCTAGCCTAATATGCTATCCTATCTTCATGAAACTATTTATCCAAATTCCGTGTCTTAACGAAGAAAAGACTCTACCACTAGTACTAAAATCTATACCTAAATCGATACCCGGCGTTGATCAAATTGAACTACTAATTATCGACGATGGCTCTAATGACAAAACAAATGAGATTGCCAAGAAACATGGCGTAAAACACTTTGTTAAGCATACCCGCAATAAAGGATTGGGTATATCTTTCCATGATGGTGTGCAGTATGCCCTGGAAAATGGTGCAGACATTGTTGTAAACACCGATGGAGACAATCAATATCCTAGCGATCGTATCGGTGATCTAGTACAGCCCATAGTAAATAAAAAAGCAGACATAGTTGTAGCCGATCGACAAATCGCTAAAATCGCTCATTTTTCTGGTATAAAGAAATTTCTGCAAAAAGCCGGCAGTAAAACAGTAAACCTAGCCGCTGGAACAAATATTCCTGATGCAGCTAGTGGCTTCCGGGCCTACTCCAAAGAATCGCTTATTAAA
>JAGQMX010000024.1 GCA_020428425.1 Candidatus Saccharimonadota bacterium
GTGTTCTCACAGCGTCCATTGATTGCAATATTAGAGAACTACCAAACGAGTGAGGGTGATGTGATTATTCCAGAAATATTAAGACCGTTTATGGGAGGGAAGGAAAAGATATGATAAAAAAAATAGTAATCAATGGAGTTCACACAGAGGTTAGCGAAGATTTGAAGAAGTACATCTATAAGAAAATTGGTAAACTAGACAAATACCTCCCATTACATGCGCGTAAATCTGCTCATGTTGAGGTAAAACTCAAAGAAAAGAAGATAAAAGCTCATACTGACTGCATGGCGGAAGTAATACTACATCTGCCAAAGGAAATAATTACATCTAAAGAAACAACAGTGAATTTGTATGCTGCTATAGATGTTACAGAAGAAAAAATAAAGAATCAGATAAAAAAGTACAAAAGTAAGCATGGTGCCGGTAGAATTCACCAGAGAGTTCTAGCTAGAATTAAGCGCAGATCTGCGAAGCTAAGGACTTAAAATAGATAAGGTAAATTTTACTTTTAAATCGCTAACTATAATGCGATACAATAGTTGTTGTATTGTGAGTAATTTCTGAGGTAATAGGATATTAAATGAACAAAGTTTTTAAAAAGATACTAGGTGATCCCCAGGCTAAGACAGTTAAACGCTTGAGAAAGCGCGTAAAAGACATTAATGCGCTGTCCGATAAGTATTCTAAGATGACCGATAAAAAGCTCAAAGAGCAGACCAAAGTTCTTAGGGATCGGTTAAAGAAAGAGACCGTAGATCAGATAATGCCTGATGCTTTCGCGGTTGTTCGTGAAGCGGCATTCAGAACTCTAAAAATGCGACATTTTGATGTTCAATTAGTTGGTGCAATGGCTTTGCATGAGGGAAGTGTTGCCGAAATGAAAACTGGTGAAGGTAAAACACTGGTTGCTACTGCTCCAGTCTATCTTAATGCCTTGGATGGAAAGGGTGTTCACGTGGTTACGGTAAACGACTATCTAGCCCAGAGAGACGCCGGCTGGATGTCCGAAGTATATAGCTTCCTAGGCCTTACAACAGGAGTTATTATTGCCGATGAGTCGTATATATATGACGAAGAATTTATTAATAAACAGCATGACGATCCTAGATTGAAGCACCTGAAACCTTGTACCAGGCAAGAAGCGTATCTAGCTGATGTGACTTATGGTACCAACAACGAGTTCGGTTTCGACTATCTGAGAGATAATATGGTTCGGGAAGTTGAACAGCTTCGCCAGCGAGAACTAAACTTTGCTATCGTTGATGAAGTTGACTCGATTCTAATTGATGAGGCTCGTACTCCACTAATTATTTCAGCCCCAGCCACTACTAGTGGGAATGCTTATTCGCAGTTCGCAAAAGTTGCTAGAAGTTTAAAGCCGGAAGTTCATTACGAAGTAGATGAAAAACAGAAAGCCTCAGTACTTACTGATGAAGGTGTTGAATTTCTGGAGAAGAGTCTGGGTATAGATAACCTTTATGGTAGTGAGAATATTCGTACAATTTATCACTTAGATCAGGCAGTAAAGGCTCAGAGTTTGTTTAAGAAAGATAAAGACTATGTTATCAGCAGCGACGGTGAAATCGTGATTGTCGATGAGTTTACTGGGCGGCTACTAAAAGGACGTAGATATAACGAAGGTCTTCATCAAGCTATTGAAGCCAAAGAAGGCGTTGAGGTTCAAGAAGAATCAATGACGCTAGCGACAATTAGTTTCCAAAATTACTTTAGATTGTACAATAAGCTATCTGGAATGACTGGTACAGCTAAAACAGAAAGTGAAGAATTCCATCAGATATATAAATTGGATGTACTAGAAATTCCTTCGAATAAGCCATTAGCTAGGATAGATAGACCAGATCGGATTTATAAGACAGAAACTGGGAAATTTAAGGCTATCGCCCAGGAAGTAAAGGTGTTGCATCAAAAAGGTCAGCCAGTACTAATTGGAACTGTCTCAATTGAAAAGAATGAAGAATTGAGTAGATTGCTGAAAAAGGCTGGAGTACCACATAACATTCTGAATGCAAAAAACAATGAAAAAGAAGCTTCTTTTGTGGCAAAAGCTGGACAAAGCGGAAGCGTTACGCTAGCCACCAACATAGCTGGTCGTGGAACGGACATTGTATTAGATGAAGATGTTAAAAAGAAGGGTGGCTTATTCGTCCTCGGTAGTGAACGCCATGAATCTAGAAGAATAGATAATCAGCTAAGAGGTAGGTCTGGACGTCAGGGTGATCCTGGAGTTACTCAATTTTTCGTTAGTACCGAAGATGATCTTATGCGTATATTCGGCGGTGATCGGATTGGAAGTGTTATGGAACGCTTGAGTGTTGATGATGAAACCCCGATAGAAAATCGAATAATATCAAAAAGCCTAGAGGCAGCACAGAAAAAAGTTGAAGGACATAACTTTG
>JAGQMX010000025.1 GCA_020428425.1 Candidatus Saccharimonadota bacterium
TAGTATGAAAAATATATTAAACCCCGTACTTTCTGTTGCTGGAATTAGCAATAAAGTGCAAGCAGCTGATGATTTCAATCCATATTATGATGTAACCCAATGGGGCTATTCACCTGATGAACTATACAAATTAAGGAACGATCCAAGTTATAGTTACTATCAAAACTTGGAAAATATTAGTCAAGAAAAAATTGATGAATTAAGTGAAAAATATGGTAAATGTTTCGACGTTTCAAAAACTAATTATGAAGTTGAAAAAATGAGTGAATGTAGTAAAGATAGATTAAGAGGAAGTGATGACATATTCCGTTATAGATTAACTCTTCTAGATGAAGAAACACTATCTTTGTTAGAACAAAAACCAGAAGATATTGGGAAAGATCCTGTCGACGATGGTGGACGTGCCATCATCAATGCAGGAACAGCGATACCACCTAGTGGTGGTGGATCGGTTGGCATTGAACAAACTTCAGAGATTCCAGGTACAAATAAAAGAATTAACACTGAAATACTACCACAATTCCTCCAAATGCTAGATGCCGCCAAAGCGGATAAAATAGATTTAATGCCAATAAGTTCTGCTTGGAGGGATCCGGCAAAACAAATTGAACTTAGAAAAGCACATTGTGCAGATTGGCAGAACACACCCTCTGGAGATTGTAACCCACCAACTGCAAAGCCTGGTACTTCGAAACATGAAAGCGGTAGAGCAATAGATTTTAGTAATATGTGTTTTTCAAGAAACGGATCATCATCTTGCAAAGGAAACGCTAGGTGGGAATGGCTTAAAGCAAATGCAGCAACTTATGGTTTTTATCCGCTAAAGAGTGAAGCTTGGCACTGGTCCACTACGGGAAGCTAATTTATGAATATTATCAATCTGAACTCAAAATTTTTAACCTCTTTACTAAGTTTTTTGGTTATTACCATACTAATGTTTATAAACATTGGAAATGCCTATGCTGTTAGTGTAGAAAAAATATTTACTCCATACTATAACCCTGACTTAAACAATTGCCAGCCAACAACGGCAGAATTCAGCCAGGTACCTGATGGTGGAAAAGTATATATGCTCGGCGACTCTATAACTGTTAGGTCAGAAGATGCGTTACGTAGAAAATTTACTGAAAAAAATATCACTCCTTTTATTAATGCTGCTGTGTCTAGATCTTGGAATGGATCTGGTAATATTACGTCTTCACAAGGCTCTTCTCTGCCTGGTAAAGAAGCGTTAAGAGAGGATGAAAGTAAAAATGCTGGAGTGGTTTCTGGGGCGAGCGGCATCATTATCGCACTTGGTACAAATGGTGGTATTGGTAGCAATCCAATTGAAACAGCTATTGACGAAATCAGGCAGATTAACTCCAGTTCGCCTATATGGTGGGTGAACACCGTTGGCACTAACCAGGGGCCATATAATGTATCAGGTCTTGGTGCATTCAATGAACAGCTTGCGGAAAAGGCTACTTCAAAAAATTTCCAAGTAATAAATTGGTTTTCCGCCGTAAATCCTACTGGAGATTCGAGTATTGTCCCAACCAATGACCCAACCAGATTAATAGATGATGGCGTTCACCCAAACAATGCTGGGGTGCAAAAGTTATCGGACATAATTGTAAATGGAGTTAGTGGTGGCGATTCCAACGGCTCGTCTTCCGAAAGCGATACAGGAGCAGCCTGTTGCGCTGGCGCTGGGTCAACTGTTGCTGGAAATAATAATGAAGAAAAAGTCTGGAACTATTTAGTAGGTACAATGGGCTTTAGTGCAGTTCAAGCAGCTGGCGTCATGGGAAATATTCAGCAGGAATCTGGGTTTAGTTCTACGATAGTAAATACAAGTAGTGGAGCTTATGGCCTTATACAGTGGTTAGGTGGTAGAAAAACTAGTTTGCAAAATTTTGCTAGAGACAAAGGCAAAGATGTTGGAGATATAGCAATACAGCTAGACTTCATGAAACAAGAATTAGAGTCTACGTATTATAAAACCCGGGTGCTTGATCCAATAAAAGCTTCTCAATCAATTGAGGAAAGTACCAGAATATGGTTAGAGAAATTTGAAATTCCTTGCACTCCAGGCTCATCTGGGTGTGCCAAAGAAATGAATATACGTTTACCGAATGCCCAAAACTGGCTTACTCAGTTTGGATCGAAAACTGGTACTGCTGTCGGAAATTCCCCAAGTGAAACTTGTGCTTCACAGGAAGGTGGTACCGGAGTAAGCGCCGATGGTTTTGTTTTCCCACTCAGAACCAATAAAAAGACAATCCAGGATGGAGGCTGGTGCTTCGATAACCAGTCAAATTGCCACCATGATTATAACGCTGCAGATATCTTTGCCCCTACCGGCACTGAAGTAGTAGCAGCAAGAGGCGGTACCGTAGTAACTGTAAAATCTGGACCGACGCGTGTTGTTATAAAAGCTGATGATGGTAATACCTACTATTACACCCACATGGGGGTCGGCACTGCAGTTGTAGCAAAGGGACAGGTTATCGCGGCAGGCGCAACTATTGGTAGAGTAGGCGTAAATGCTGATGCAGCTGGTACCACACAACACCTTCATATAGATGCACTACCAGGAGATAAATATAGCAGTCGACCTGGATGTGCGGGTGCTAGCTGTAAATCATACCCGTTTATAAACCTACAACCAGCATTAACCGAATCATTTAAGGGATTGCCAGACTAAGGAGAAATTATGCAAAACTACCCAAATTTTCGTATCAATAAAAAATATCTATTCCTTGGAATTACCTTATTCCTAATTGGCATCGGTTTTTGGATGTATTCTAGATTATCCTACATAGAAGTTTCGCTTAAGAGTAGTCCGGGCAACTCGGATATAACCTACAATCTATACGAAAACAATGAGTTAAAAGACACGTCCACTTCCAAAGAAACTAGCTATAAAAAACTAGTGACTAGAGGAGACTATGAAGTAATAACCGAAGCTGGCGATAAGACAAGTATCAATATTGCGTCCACCGGTGGTTTTCTTAAAACAACTAAAGTTACTGCCGAACTAAAGCCAAAAAAACATATAGAGTTTATTGGAGACAACCCACGACCCTGTATGCTGCTGACAAAGGTCGGGCTGATCTCATATGGTTGTGGCGATCAATTAGTTTCTACTTACTATCATGTGCCGGCAAACCCAAGTACTCCAACCTATACCAAGAAAATAGAAAGCATCTATGACGGTACGGTAGAAGGAACATTCACCTTAAATGGTAAGGATTTTATAGCTGTACAAGGACCAGACCTGACTGACGGCAACGAACAACCACCTCAAGCTGCTTACGAACTAGTTGGTAATATTGAGACAGGTAAAGCACATGTATTAAGAGGTTTGGATGATAAAACAACCTATAGTATTACCCCATATCGATCTGGGGTTTTAGCCATAAACAGTGAACTAAATAAAGCATTTTATTTCTCAGATGTAGATAGCCAGCCTACAGATGTAGATATCTTTCACCCTGAAAACGGGAAATCTAATTACCCCTATGATATTAGTGTATCCAAAGAAGGAATTATTATTGGTTTCAGCCAAGAAGAACAGTCAGATATAAGTAAAGAAGATTTAGAAAAAACACCAACTCTAGATACAACTATAGTTACAATAATTGACGGTAACAAACGGGTTTTTGATTTCAATAAACTGTATGACGATATTAAATTATGTGGCGATAATACAATTTGTCTTCTAGCCGATAGTCAGATAAATATTTATGATATCTCTAAGGACGAACCAGCTTTACTTGGAAAAATTAGTGGTGTTAATAGCTTTGAAACAAACGGTTCGGCAATTACCGCCAACCGGGAAACTGACGTTATTAGCTTTAATACGAAATCGATGAGTGGTTCGGTTGATTATACTTTTGGTGCATTCCAACCTTGCGGATTACAACCTACTCAGGGCAGCAACTATATATTGTGTGTAACAAACAGTGGAGGCGAATCAGCAGCAGTGGAGGTTACCGATGGTCCAATCAGCCCGGTAGATTCTTATGTGTCCAAATTATATGACATACCCGAAGTAGAAAAAGTATCTCCGTATGGAAATATCATATTCATCTCACCAGATCTAGGAGATTACCAATACAATTCAGCCACCAATTCATTTGAATATGATCCAGAAATTAAATCCAGTGTAAACTCAAAGATACGAGAGACCATTTCAAATTTCAATGCAGACCCTAAATACAAGTTCATAAATCCACTAGATAACTAATGGTCGTTAATTACCTAAAGGTATCACCCTACAATTATCCATAAAGCTCTCAACCACAATGTCAGCATCAGTGGTCGTAATAAAGGTTT
>JAGQMX010000026.1 GCA_020428425.1 Candidatus Saccharimonadota bacterium
ACCCCCTCGGTGTAAACGAGGTGCTCTAGCCAGCTGAGCTAATCACCCATATCTTGAAAGATACCGAAGAATAATACTATATTTTAGTGTAATTATCAATCTGGTGCGCGAGAGAGGACTTGAACCTCCACGCCTTGCGGCACTTGCCCCTCAGACAAGCGTGTCTACCATTCCACCACTCGCGCAAAGTTGTAATAACCCCTTTATGCTAGCTGTAAAGAGAGTAAAAATCAACTGCGTTGGTGCAGTATGATTACTACTTCGACTTTATTCTCTAGCTCCTAGGCAAATGATGGCCTAAATGATCCATCGAATACTCATGCCGGAGTAGTGGCTTAATATCATCTACTGTGACATCAATCTTCACACCTGGATTTAGCAAGTCATAAGGATCAAATGCCTGTTTTACTTTTTGAAACACTGTATAGACCTGCTCACCGTATAGTTGCTTTAGATATGGTGCTCTAAGTCGTCCATCACTATGCTCACCACTTGTACTACCGCCTAAGCTAATAACAAGGCTATAATACTCATCAATTATCTTAAACGCTTTCTGCCGGTCCCCAACTTGACTTAGATCTAAGAAAGGCTGCATATGGATATTGGCATTTCCAGCATGTCCCCAGAATGCAACGTCTAAACCATGTTTCTCAAACATTTTATTGACGCCGACAATATACTGTTGGAACTTGTCTTCAGGAACTATACCATCTTCAACAATCGGTAGGGCTTTCATATTCCCTTCACTATGTGATATAACAGCCGCTGCACTGTGACGAATAGACCAAAGCTTCTCCTTTTCTGAATCTTCTGTCTCAATTTGGTATTTAACACCCATCTTATTTAGAATTTTAGTAGCCTTTTTAGCCATACGCTTTTGGGTACGCTGATTAGAATCATCAAATTCAATTAATACTATCAACTTACTGAAGGGTTTGCTGACAAGACCCTTAAGCTGGTTGGGGTTGTGTTTATCTAAGAATTTAAGTAATTTCTCATCTACCAATTCCATAGCACTAGGAATTTGCGACAAATCACGAATCTGGGCTATAGCTTTCTCGGCAATCTGCAGATCATCAAAGAAAGCCGCTATTAAACTAGTCTTGGGGTTATGAGGCACGGTCTGAATTTCCGCTTCTGTAATAATCCCTAAAGTTCCCTGCGAACCTACCATTAATGGTGTTAGATCAAAAGAGCCGTTTTTATGTTTAACGTCAGCTATAGCATAGCCGGCAGAATTCTTAGATACATTCAGCTTAATTTTATCAATAACATCCTTATTATCTTCTATTATGCTATCTAGCGTTCGGTATACTTCACCCTCAAATGATGTTAATCCCATCTTCTTGTTTAGTTCGCGCTTGCTTAGCCGACGAGTTTGAATAACTTCCCCATTGGCCAGTACTACTCTGAGGCTCTTTACGAAATCTCTAGTGCAGCCATACTTTAGAGTCTTTTCCCCTGATGCGTTATTAGCTACTGCCCCACCGATAGTACTAAACTCCATAGATGACGGATATGGCGGCAAAAATTTACCATGAGTATGCAAAGTCTGTTGCAACTTACCATAAAGGAGCCCTGGCTCAACTGTCACCTTGCCGGAGCCACCATCAAACTCTAAAATCCGATTCATATGAGCTGGAAAGACCATCATTATTCCACTACCTATTGCTGCCCCGGCCTGATCAGTACCGAGTCCCCGAGAAGTTATCGGAATCACTCTTCCTCTTTCGGCTAATTGCCAAGTAAATCTAGTAGTTTTACGAACATCACTCTCATTTCGTGGATAAATAACTAAAGAAGGCGTTAATTCAAAGACACCCCCATCGGTTGAAAAATATTTCCGCATTGACTTAGCGGCAGTCACTTCGCCACTTAAATGTTCTTGAAGATAATGTGCAACTTTACTCATCTAGTCCCCTGTAGTTTTTGGTATATTAAGCATTACTGTTTATACCAATAATGATAACACAATAGTTTCTATTGTTCAGGTAGTTTATAAGGAATTGGCTGTTGTTCGCGCCGAACCATCCAATTAGATACATCATTTAATCTATCTGAGCCATTGTTCATAGTCTTATGTGAAAAATTAAATAGTGGATCCCGGACCAAATAAAGATAACGAGGCTGATAGATAGCCACCGCCGGGGCATCATCCCGCCAAGCCTCTAAAAATGATTTATACTTGGCGGTTCGAACTAACACGTCTTCACGAGTCCGGCCAGCTTCAAGTGCTCTATCGGCTTTAGCCGATGAATATTCGGAAAAGTTTAAACTATTTGGTGAACGTAAATCAGCTTGTGAACTATGCCAAAAAGCAAAGACATCAGGATCAGAACCAATTGCTATGCCATACAATAGGGCATCGTAATTATGGACGGTTAGAGCTGACTGTAGATCGGTATCGCGTTGTTCAATAATTTCTACTTCAACTCCTATGTCCGACCACTGCTTTTTAAGTTGTTGAGCCACAAAATTAAAAGTTGAGTTTTCCTGAGTAGTAAGCGTAAAGGTTAGTGGTTTACCGGCTTTTTCCCGCAAGTTATTTTCATTTAACCTCCATCCGGCTTTATCTAACAAATTAGCAGCCTTCTGCTTATTATTTACATTCTGGGTAATGGTTTTATCATAGCCTAGCTGACCGGCCAACAGCGGGCCATTCGAGGCGCCTACTGGGCTATTTACATTGTCAACTATCTGCTTAGGGTCAACTGCATAACTTAAGGCTTTACGCACGTTTACATTTGTAAAGGGTTCACTTGTATTTTTGAAAAACACATATACTGAGCTGCTCAGGGCAATATTGTAATCGTTTAGCGAAGTGTCATTCTTAAGATTTTCTGGCATCACGCTTAGTCCAGCAGCACTGTCTATTTCTCTCTTCTCTAATGCCTCAGCTAGCTTTTCTTCCTCGCTGAAAGTCCGTATTAGGAACTTATCTATTGCTGGCTGACCTTTCACATAGTCTTCGAATGGAACCAGTTCGATTCTCTGATCGCGGTTCTGAGTATCTGATCCAATGACTTCCACTGCCTCCCATTTGAAGGGTCCAGAGCCAACCGGACTCTTGGTATTAAATGTCACACTCCGAAGCTGAGTTGGTGGAACACCATCTAACAGATGCTTAGGCAAAATACCGTTAACCATAGAGTAAGGAAAAGAACTTAAAATACTTGGCAAAGTAAAAACCACCTGATTCGGTCCTTGGGCTTTTATCTTTATACCTTGCCAACTGCTGGCTAGTGGTGATTTAGCGTCCGGATTTTTTATCATATTGTAGGTGTACACCACATCGGCGGATGTTAAGGGTTTA
>JAGQMX010000027.1 GCA_020428425.1 Candidatus Saccharimonadota bacterium
GCCAGGATCAAACTCTCCAAAAAAGTGTTTAATCTTAAGATCAAAAACAAACCATTGTTTTATCGAAAAACAATGAAAAAACTGACGTTGATTTACACTATTCAATTGTTAAAGTCCTATTTCCGACGCAATCTAAAACTTGTCCCACGAAAATACCTCAATGTATGATATATAGCCCAAACATTAATGTCAAGGGTTATCTATCACTATTTGTAGTCAATAAAACAACTACTTGTTAGCTACTTTTTAGCTTTGGGCTTTTTGTCTGGCTTAGCTTCTTCCTCACCTTCATCATCTTCAACTTCTGGAGTGCTATCTATTAGTGCAATAGATACTACTTTGTCATCTTCTTTAAGTCGCATTATACGAACTCCTTGTGTGGCACGGCCTAACTTCGGAATATCATTAATTCCAAGTCGAATAGTCTGGCCTTGCTCAGAAATAATAATTACCTCCTGAGTTGAATCAATATTCAAAGTTTTAACTGTAACTAGTTCACCAGTCTTGTTATTGACTATTGCTGAGCGTATGCCAACCCCACCTCTAGTATGTGGTGTAAACTGAGCTACTTTAGTCTGTTTACCATAACCCGACTGGCTTATTACAAATATTGTGGAACCCTCTTTAACAGTATCCATACCTATAACTCGATCGCCAGACCGTAATCTAATACCCCTGACGCCTCTTGAAGCCCGTCCCATTGCCCGAACACCCTTCTCGTGAAACCGAATAGCTTGACCTAGAGAAGTAGAAATAATGATCTCATTGTCGCCACTACTAATTGCAATCCACTTCAATTCATCACCTTCATCAAGGTTGATAGTGATCAGTCCAGAGCTTCGAACGTTCTGGTATTGTTCAAGAGAAGTTTTCTTAACTACTCCTCTAACTGTACACATGAACAAAAAGCCTTTATTTTCGGTCTTAGATAAGTTTATTACCGAGCTAACCTTTTCTTCTGGCTGAAGCTGGAGTAAGTTAACAATCGCAATTCCTTTAGCATTGAGATTAGCTGCTGGAACTTCATAGGTTTTCATCCTAAACACCCGACCCTTGTTTGTAAAGAATAGAAGGTAATCGTGCGTACTGGCATTTACGACGTGCTCGATGACATCCTCTTCCCTAGTAACCATTCCTCGTTTACCTTTTCCTCCTCTGTTTTGCTTACGGTAATCTGCTATCTGTGATCGTTTGATGTAGTTTGCTGAAGTTAGTGTTACTACTACCTGCTCATCTGGTATGAAGTCCTCATCAGACATCTTTCCTAGCTCACCTGGGACAACCACCGTACGACGTTCATCACCATAACTTTTCTTAATTTCCAAGAACTCTGTCTTAATAATCTTGAGAATCTTCTTCTCATCAGCCAAAATCTCTTCGAGTCCTGAAATGGTCTTAAGTAGTGCCGTTAACTCATCTTCTATCTTCTTTCGCTCTAGTCCAGCTAGAGTCCGAAGTTGCATCGCAAGAATAGCCTTAGCCTGTAATTCACTTAGCTTGAATCGCTTAATTAAATTCTTAGATGCCTCTTCAGTTGTCTGACTAGCTCTAATTGTGGCAATTACTTCATCAATATTATCTAGAGCAATTTTCAATCCCTCTAAAATATGGGCCCGAGCTTTAGCAATCTTTAGTTCATATTCTGTTCGCCGTCTAACTACTACCTGACGATGCTTAATATGCTCACTAAGTATCTCTTTTAAATTCAACACCTTTGGCTGGATACCATCAACCAGCGCCATCATATTAAAATGAAAAGTTGACTGTAAAGGAGTTAACTTAAATATCTGATTCATTAACTTCTTTGGATAGGCATCCTTTTTTAGATCCAAGACTATCCGTACACCACCCCTAGAAGATTCATCTCTCAGATCAGAGACACCAGTTATTTTCTTCTCTCTAACCAATTCAGCAATTTTTAGTACTAGTGTCTCCTTGTTCAGGGCATATGGGATCTCAGATATAACAATCTGGCTGCGACCTTTCTTCCCCTCTACAATTTCGGCAACGCCACGGTTAACTACCCCGCCGCGACCAGTGAGATAGGCATTTCTAATGCTTTCTTTACCATAAATAATTCCGCCGGTTGGAAAATCTGGACCCTTAATGAATTTTAATAAATCATCAGTATCACAGTCCGGGTTATCTATCATATAGACTTCGGCATCGATTAATTCACTTAAATTATGTGGCGGAATGTTAGTAGCCATACCAACAGCAATACCAAGTTGTCCGTTTAACAACAAACTAGGAATCTTAGAAGGAAGTACACTTGGTTCGGTTGTTGTACTATCGTAGTTTTCTCGAAAATCTACCGTCTCTTTATCAATGTCTGCAAGCAACTCATCAGCTAGGCGTGCCATCTTAGCTTCGGTATACCTCATAGCAGCTGGTGGATCGCCGTCCATACTACCAAAGTTACCCTGTCCGTTAACTAGCATATATCGCATTGACCACGGTTGAGCCATGCGCACCATAGCGTCATAAATCGACGAATCACCATGGGGATGATATTTACCCATAACTGAACCAACTACATTTGCGCTTTTACGGTGACGTGCTCCACTTCGCAGCCCTTCTTCATTCATGCTATATAAGATTCTTCGGTGAACTGGCTTCATACCATCTCTTACGTCAGGTAGTGCTCTGTCAATTATTACACTCATCGAGTAACGAAGGTAGCTGTCCTCCATTACATTTTCCATGGTCTTAAGTTCTAAAGATTTTGAAGGTGCAATTATATCTTTTTCATCTGGGGTTATTGGTGTTGGTGTTGTATTATCTTCCATCTATATGTCCAAGTCCTTAACAAATTTTGCATTAGTCTGAATAAAATTCTTGCGCGGTTCAACTTCACTACCCATTAACTTGTTAAAAATAGCATCAGCTTTTTCAGCATCTTCTACCTTAACTTGAATTAATACTCGCTTTTCTGGGTCCATAGTCGTATCGTACAACTGTTCAGCGTCCATTTCTCCCAGTCCCTTGTAGCGTTTCTGTTCAACAAAGCCTGCTTGCTTATATCGCTCATCTGAAGAATCGACTTTAAGTCCTTCTTTTTTTCGCTTTGCTATGGTTTCATCAACTATTCTAGTAAGCTCATCTTCATCATAGATATAGATACTAGATTTACGACCCGGCTTAACCAGCTCGAACAGTGGTGGTTTTGCCAGATAAACATGTCCACCATCTACCACTTCTCGCATGTATCGGAAAAAGAAAGTCATTAGAAGCGTACTAATGTGACTACCATCAACATCAGCATCAGTCATAATAATTATCCGATCATAGCGCAGACCGGTAATATTAAAGGAGTCTTCTATACCAACTCCCAGAGCCTTGATCAGACTTAATATCTCATTATTTCCCAACATCTTGTCTAGCCTAGCTCGCTCAACATTCAATACTTTACCTCTAAGTGGCAGAATTGCCTGAGATTTACTATCTCGTCCAGATTTTGCCGATCCACCAGCTGAATCACCCTCAACAATATATATTTCAGATGACATTGGATCTTTATTTGAACAATCCGATAACTTTCCAGGCATACTAGCACCATCGAGGACACCTTTCCGTAGAATATTCTCTCGTGCAGCACGAGCAGCTTTACGAGCCCTAGCAGCCAGTAAGGCTTTGCCGACAACCTTCTTAGCTACCGCAGGATGTTCTTCTAAGTAATAGTTTAGGTTTTCAGCCAAAACTTGTTCTACGTATCCTCTAATCTCTGGGTTACCCAGCTTGTTCTTAGTCTGACCTTCAAACTGTGGATCTGGTAGTTTAACTAAGATTACAGCTGTTAGTCCCTCCCTAGTATCTTCACCTGACAGATTCTCTTCTTTTTCTTTAAGTAGTCCATTTTTTCTAGCATAATCGTTTATTACCCTAGTTAGGGCTGCCCGGAAACCAGTTAAGTGAGTACCGCCATCTGGGTTAAATACGTTATTAGCAAATGCCTTAATCGTCTCGTTATAGACTTCTGCGTATTGCATAGCAATTTCAACTTGAACATCTTTAACAGTCTTATCTACATAGAAAACATCATCGTCAACAGGTTCTTTACCCTCATTTAGATGCTTAACGTAGCTCATAATTCCACCCTCGAAGTAGAATCCATAGCTTTTATCGGTCCGTCTATCCTCAATACTAGTATGCACAGCCTTAGTCAAGTAAGCTGCGTGACGCAACCGATTTAAAACAGTTTCATAATTAATTTCTACAGTTTCGAAAATGGTATCATCGGGGTAAAAAGTAATTAAAGTGCCATTCTTTGTTGTTTTTCCTACTACTTTTAGATCGCTAACTGGAACCCCTCTTTGGTACTCCTGTTTATGCAATTTTCCATTCCGGTGAACTTCTACGATCAACTTTGTCGATAGAGCATTTACTACACTACTACCAACACCATGCAGACCACCAGATACCTTATAACCACCCCCACCAAATTTACCACCAGCGTGAAGAACTGTTAGAACAGTTTCCACAGTACTTTTACCAGTTTTCGGGTGAATATCTGTAGGAATACCCCGTCCATTATCCCAAACTGCGACTCCACCATCTTCTAAAAGTGTAACTTGCACTGAAGTAGCATGACCAGCCAAAGCTTCGTCAATACCATTATCTACCAACTCCCACACTAGGTGATGCAACCCCTCTACACCAGTACCGCCAATATACATACCTGGTCGTTTACGAACTGGTTCTAGGCCTTCTAGAACTTGAATTTGCCCCGAATCATATTTCTTTTGATCTTTACTCACTATAAATAAACCCTCATATATTTAACCAAGTTGAAGTTTGTTAATTTTTCTCCACTCTTCATGCACTATTATAAATCATTGTATGGATTTGGACAATAATTATGACTTGTTTTATTGCACTAATTTATGGTTCAATAAGCTTAAGGATAATTAAATAGAATAAGAAAGATAAAATTCATGTTCAATAAATTAATAAGCAATCTACCGTTTAACCCTAGTTTAATAGATCAAGTTTCATTCTATGCTAAGCGACTCCATAAAGAAGCTGGCATTCGAAGAATCGGTCTTGCTCTAACAGCATTAACAATTGTCGTCCAAGGTTTTGCAATAATATCTCCTGCCCAAGCAAATGTAAGTTGTGACCCATCTGGAAACGATATTATTCAATGTGGCTTTAGTTCACAAAACGAAGCCCGCAGTAAATGTGTAAGTAATAGCCAAGGCTTTGCTACCATTCTTAAACACTACGGTTTGAACTGTGACAGCATCTCTAGAGCTAGTGTTCAAACTATAAGATCAACTGACTACAATCGATCGTTGGTCTCCCTTGGTAGAAAACCTTATCAAAAACCTGGCGAAACGTCCGTCCAAATAGCTGGCCTTCAAAGTAGTCTTTACAGCCGACCGCTCTGGAGTTGGGATAGTCGTGGACCATCAACCTACCGTGTACTATCAATGCGAAATGATAGTAACCAACAAGTATTTGTGATGTACGAATGCGGTAATATAGTTACCTTAAACAACTTCAAGCCAATTGTGAAAGAAGTACCAGCAAGCCTAAACATTGCAAAATCCAACCAACCCAAAGGATTTGTTAAACCAGGCCAGACAATTGACTACACTCTAGCCTTCACTAATAAAGGTGGAAATGCAATATTCTTCTCAGTAAACGATATACTGCCTCCAACAGTCGACTATGTAAGTTCTTCATACGGGAACTGGATATTTGAAAAGAAAACTCCAAATCTGAAGTGGTACAACAATACACCGCCATACTATACCTTTGGTAATACCGATGCTTTTGGTACACCAGGATTTATTAAATTAAAAGTCAAAGTAAAATCAGGGGTAACAAATGGTACCAGGATTTGTAACCGTGCCTATCTCCAAGATGTAAAAGTTGGGACAAAAATAGCTCGCAATACCCCTCAAGTACAAGTCTGTAACACCGTAAAAATAGATTGCCCGACCGGACAAATATTAGGCAGTGATGGAAAAACTTGTGAGAAAGTTGATATTGCAGATGCACAGTGCGTTTCTTTGACGGCCTTCGTTAAAGAAGGAGAGACCAATACCAAAAAGTATAGTTTTGAAGCAAAAGCAAATAAAGTTAATGGAGCAAAAATCGAAAGTTATACCTATGACTTTGGTGATGGGAATACAAAAACAAATAACAATACAAACTTAACAGATAACATCGAATATGAATTTAAAGAAATCAAAACTTACGATGTATCTGTCAAAGTAAAAAGTAGCGTATCAGATAAATCGAGTCTGACTTGTAAAACAAAAGTCACTATTAACCCCCCTGATGAAGAACCAATAATTAGCATCAGTAAATCTGCCAAGAACATTACCCAAGACCAAGATGATGCCAACAACAAAGTAGCTAACGCTGGTGATGTAATTGAATATACCCTTACTACCAAGAATGTAAGCAATGTCGATTCTAAAGATACTGCCATCCAGCCAGAAGATCTAACTGATGTTCTAGAATATAGTAACCTAGACTTAAACAGCCTTGATGGAGCTGTATTCGACGAGCAAACAAAAGTTCTATCATGGAATGATAAAGTAACTATCAAAGCAAATCAATCTGTCAGTAAAACCTTCCGGATCACCGTGAAAAATCCAATACCAAGTACACCTCGGCCAGATACTCAGAATAATCGCTCATCAGGTGACCTTGTAATGCAAAATATATACGGCAATACAGTGACTATTAAACTGCCGTCAACTCCTGTAAAGACTACTGAGCAAGTGACTACTACCCTACCTAACACTGGACCAGGGACTAGCTTAGCAATAGGTTTTGTAATGCTCACTATTGTCGGTTACTTCTACTCTAGAAGTAGACTAATGGCCAAAGAGCTAGATATTGTTAAAACAGAATACACAACAAGTGGAGGACTATAGACATGAGTGAAAAACTAAACGTCAATATTGAAGCACCGAACGATTCACCGGAAAACTCAAAACAGCATCATGAGAAAAAACACGAGGTTGAACCTAAACACCATGAATCCCACCATAAACTGTCTGCGCATGAGAAACAGGAACAATTGGATGCTATAAGACAAGAAGTTAGCCACGAAGCTCAACCGATCAATAAAGAAAAGATCGATGCTACTTCATCGGAGAAAACTAAAGCACCTCAAGGACCAATCAATAAAGAGCTAAAAAATATGATGCGAGCAAGAACACTTACTCGTATTCGGAAAGAATTAAAAGCACCAGATAAAGTACTTAGTAAAGTGATCCACTCCAAGCCTGTAGAGACAGCCAGTGCGATTGGAGAAAAAACTATTGCTCGACCAAAAGGCCTACTAGGTGGAGCTATAATTGCACTTTTTGGCACGCTAGTAACCTTATATATGGCAAAGCATTACGGATTTCGCTATAACTTACTACTCTTCTTTATGCTATTTGTCGTTGGCTATGCTATTGCAACGCTTTTCGAATTCTTCATGATAGCTGCAAAAAAAATTAAAAATTAATACGTAGAAACAATTATCACCAAGATTTATTAGTAGTTAAACTAAACTATTAGCCAGCTACTCTTGTTAGTTCATAAAATATGCTTAAAATTCAGTATGATACCTGGAGTGTGTACTAAAGATTATCTATCTATAACTAGAGTTTCATCATGATTAGTTGCATCGGCATGCCGTTCACTAATCCGAATCTCACCATCTTCAGTTGGTTTAGGAGGTCCACTGATACTGGGTAAATCTGGTTGCTGATTGTTGGAAGTTAGATTGTCTTGGGTCGGGAGCGATCTAGTTGGTGCTGTGACGTTCACAGGAGCCGCGTATGTTGGGTTAATAGGTTTTGTAGGAACATTCTGCATACTTGTAGATCGTTGAGGCTGAGAAGGACGCTGAGTGCTTTGAGCTGGTACTTGTGATCCCGAAGCACTAGTAGCGCCGGCAGCAGCTCTTTTTGACATCCAATTGTCTAGGAATGAACCACCACCGGCTTTTGCTGCTGTAGGCCGTGGTGCACTACCTGTTGTTGGTCCAAATGGACTACCACCTGGCTTCTTGGCAGGTTTATCAGCAACTTTTAACCTAGCTGTTATTTCCTGGTCAACTTCTGCCTGAGGTCGCCCATATTTTGCACTCGACAGTTGCTTCAATGCAATTCCTAGTTTTTCATTTGGGGTACCGATTGGAGCCAAACCAGCCATACTAAACGGTTGAGTTGGTACTCCGCTTATTAGAGTACGTACTACGGTATTCCAGTTAGGTATCCTAAGTAGATCATCTCCATCAAACAGCGGTTGGAAATACCTTGTTAACGCTTCGACATCGTTTTGACCTATCCTGAAAGATACAATTGTACCCATATTTCCAAAGACAGCATCCCGGATCTCTTCAGATAACTGAGTGGTAAATTGGTTAGCGACTATTAGGTTCAAATGATATTTTCTGGCTTCTGACATAATCGTAGCGAAAGAATCTGTTGAGAAGTTTTGAAACTCGTCAACATATAAACAGAAATCTTGCCGCTCATCCTCTGGTACGTTGGCCCTGCTCATGGCAGCTGCCTGAAACTTCATAACAAAAATCATACCCATTAGTTTTGAGTTCAGATCCCCCATCTTACCTTTACTAAGGTTAACCAGTAAAATCTTCTTGTTGTCCATGATTTCACGCATATCAAACGCACTCTTAGTCTGACCGATAATATTTCGCATCATCTCGTTAGATAAGAACGCGCCGAACTTACTTACTACCCAACTAGTAACTTCCCCAGCTTCATTAGATCTTTGAGCATTAGGCCATTCCTTGGTCCAGAAGTCTATTACATTTTGATCTTTAACGTATTTTAATTTTGGTTTCATGAAATCTGGATCAATCAAAAGTTTAGGAATATCTACAAAAGTTCCACCTTTCGGATCGGCCATCAATAACAAGGCACAGTTAGTAAAAATACGTTCAAACCTAGCCCCAATCATACCCTGTCTATTAGGGTCGTACAGTTTATAAAGAATATTTATCGCTTCTTGAATCAAGAAATCTTTTTGAGCTTCAGTTGTAAATTCAAATAAGTTTAGGCCCATTGGGAAATCCATTTCAGCTGGACTAAAGTAAATAACATCTTCTGTCCGGTTCTGAGGCACCATAGAAAGTAAGTTGTCGGCGGTATCACCGTGTGGATCAACAAAGGCAAAACCATCACCATTCAACATGTCCTGAACTGCCAAATTCTCAAGAAATGTCGATTTACCTGTACCGGTCTGTCCAACAACGTACATATGTCTCTGCCGGTCATTTAGAGTAAGTCTAATCGGTTTCTTGGCACCTCTGAACAAGTTGTAACCCAGTAGCAGACCATCGTCTGGTATATTTCTTGGGGCATCAACCTGCTTGGATGCTTGTCTCTGCAACTGGGCAGTAGGTATATTTTTCTGATCTGGGAAATGGAATAGTGTTGCTAATTCAACAGCATTAAGGACATTCTTGTCGATCTCAGGTGGAAAAAATCTAAGGATATAGGCAGTAACAAAACTTTCAATATCCTTTGCACTAGAAAACTTAAAACCATTCTTGCTAGGAGCATCAAATAATGAAAAAGCAGCAACTATGTTATTTAGAAGAGCTTGAGACCTCTGGGAGATGTTAGATGAAGCTACCACCCTAATCAGCACTTCGTATCCTGGATGATTAGTCTTCTCCTCAATAGCATCTGCTATCGATTGATCTAAATTGGATATATCCTTTTTCTTTTCATTATCTGATCCTGATTTGTCCTCAGGAGGCTTAACCGCAGCAACAACTAACTGTTTAGCCCACCAAAACATGTCATCACGAAAAGTTTTGTCTTTCTCGCCACTTCGCTTCTTGCTAGCCAAGGCATGTGACTCTTTTCGCCAACCACTCTTTGCCGGCCGCATTAAGATCTGTATTCCAGCACCATCCTCTTTATCCAATGTTGATAGTGCGTTCAATAAAGACTGCATAGAGTCTCTTTTTATCTCCTGATAAGTGGCTATCGGGTAAGCATAGTCCTCTTTGAGAGTTAGTTCACCACCAATAGTACCGGCCAGCTTACCAACCGGACTAAAAATATTGTGTTCAGTAACTTCTTCCAACTGAGCCGATGGATAGGCACTTATTACGGCTTGAGTTACGACATCAACCATTACTATTGGAACTACTGCATAGAACTTAACAAACCCCTTGGCACCAATAATCTCAAAGCTAAAATGGCGCTGTCCATAGAAGTTACCCTTGAAACCCTTTTTGTAAGTAGAAGCAATTATTCCATACAACACTTGCGCTTTAGATATATTTTCTTCCGACACATCACGAGTATCCCTACCACCACCTTCGATGTCTTCACTAGAAGGAGGTAGATGAATCTCCAACGGCACCATCTTCAGGCCCCGTTCATAATTTTTTTGTTCGCGTAAGACCTTTTTATAGTGTAAATAGACTATAAACATTGTAACTGATACAACGGTTAACAGAAATAATGCTAAAACTATTGCTATATTCATAAGTCTATTAACTATCCATTGGTTTTATTTCTTTACTGAATCTAGTCTTCAAATAATCTGCCTTAAATTTATTTAGCTGAATGTTCTGCTGACTTGGATCATTCTTGGTCTTAGCAACAATTTCCTTAGCCTTGTTAACCCACTCCTTCTCTATAAGATCAACATCCTCAGCAACCTGGGGAGATTCAGTGCTAAATTTAGTATTCAGCTGAGCTGACGCATTTGTACTAGCTATAGGATTCGATCCTACTGATCCACTACTGGGGCTAGCAGCAGGAATAGCTGGCTGAGCTGACGGAGGAGCTACCTGCTGGCCCGGAGCCGGCAAAGCCGAGGTATTCTGGCTACTTGACCTTACTGTCTCTTCTTGAGGCTCCTGGGTATTTGGAATGGGACTATTTAGCCCACTGTCTTGTTGATTGTCCATCCTTAAATTATATCAGAAATCAATCTGAAACCCCCAAACTCTGCTAATGAATTCTAAATCTTGAAATATAAACCAAAGTGACAACACCCAGCACTGATAGTAGCAATAGATCCTTAATAGTTAATTGATTAACAGAGATAAGCATTAATATTAAGGTTGGTACCAAACCCGCCATAAAAGAATAAAAACTCAATCTACGACCACTACCTTCAAAAGCTTTTAACTTTAAAGCTTTTAAAATGTGGTACGTACTTAAGGAAAAAATTAGATAGAACCAACTTAGAACTACTAAAATTACAGCTATTGGCAATTTACCTGGATCTGTAAACATAGCAAAAATTAGCAGGCCCACTATCAAAGATAATAGGAAATATACTTTCTTAAACAAATGCTTAAGCAAATTAATCATATGTAAATAATAACCTGGTATTTGCTGTTTTCATAATCCCACCCCATCGACTTGTTTATAAAGGTGCTAGTCGGTAAATCCGCTTATGTAAATATACTATTGAAGCGCTTACCGAGCTAGCTTGACTGACCGCTCTGGCTACGGTTACGTAGACCAAGAGCGACGAAAAAAAGAGAGTTTGTAAGTAAATATATGAATAATACTTACGCTAATAAATGTATTCCAAATAATACAAATTGTCAACAATATTACGTTGTTATATATATAACGCAATACCTACAGAATGTAATACTTACAATGAATGATTGCAATAGTTGTGTTGTAAATGGCTCTACTATAATTGTCTAAAATTCTAACATATACGGATATCAGACAAAATATTCATTATTATTATTATGTATCAAATATATGCCAACATTTCATGCAGATCTGTCTATTGAAATATCGTTTCGCTCTGTGTTATTCGATTATGATTTGCCCTAATTTATCAATCAATTATCAACGTCTACTTAATTGCCCTAATTTTATATCTAAATGAATTTATTTAAAAAACACATTAAAGCAAACGAAAACAATGATGGAATACTAATCGGGACGAATGTTTCAATGAACCAAAATTTCATAATAGAAAAAACACTCAACATGTTTATACATATCAACCACAACTTTCGTTTACCATGGAATAATCGTCTATATTTTGATCGCGAAATAATTACCCGTCGTAAATCAATTAAATTTGTTTCTAGTAATATATGGCTACTAGCATTTATTGTCATTTCATTTTTAAACGTGTAATTCTTTAACTTATTATTCAATTTCATACTCAAAAGTTTACGACGAACCGATTTTTCCGAGAATATGGTTTTTGTATTCATTTCTCCATATCTCATTTCATATTATTATATTTTATTGTTGTATTCTAATATTTGAAAAGAAAATTGGCCAGATAACATAATAACGCAATATCCAACCCATTCTTAATCTATAAAACTTGAATATCCACCACGAAAATCACTCAATTCTACAAATCAATATTCATA